>DATLWA010000374.1:0-5209 GCA_035576905.1 Gemmatimonadales bacterium | reverse complement strand
GCCTTCGACCGCCGCGTGCATCGCTTCTCCCATCGGGGCACCGCGCAGGCCTGCTGACATGAGCCTCGTGACGACCCCGGCGGTCGTCCTCCAGACCTACCGCTACAGCGAGACGTCGAAGATCGTGCGGCTGGCGACGCGCGAGCTCGGTATCCAGAGCGCGATCGCCAAGGGCGCGCTGCGGCCCAAGAGCCGCTTCGGCGCGGGACTCGAGCTGCTGAGCGAGGGCGAAGCCCAGCTCTATCACCGCGACACGCGGGAGCTGCAGACGCTCGCGGCGTTCGACATCGTGACGCTGCGGCGCGAGCTCGCGGCGGATGTGGGCCGCTTCGCGGGCGCCACCGCGCTCGCCGAAGTGATGCTGCGCGCCGCGCCCGAGGCGCCGATGGCGAACGCCTACGACGCCCTCATCGCAGGGCTCGATGCCCTCGCTGCCGCCGCGCCAGGGGCCGCCGACGCCGTGGCCCTGCGGGCCGTGTGGGGCCTGCTGGGTGTCCTGGGCTTCGAGCCGTCGCTCGCGGCGTGCGTGCGCGACGGCGTGGTGATCGAGCCCAACGGCTTCGTCGCCTTCAGCGCCGCCGAGGGCGGCGTGCTCTGTCCCAAGTGCGCCGCCGGCAACCCGCCCACGCGCCTCAAGGCCGACGACTACCGCGACCTCCTGGCTTTGAACGACGCAGCGGCGGCCCTGCCGGCCCTCGATCTGCCTCACGCCGCCGCGCACCGCCGCCTGGTGGTGCGCTTCGCGCGCCATCACATGGGCGGCGCCGATCGCCTGCCGGCCCTGGAGTTCTGGGAGCGCCACGCGTGGGCAGCGCCCGCCGCTTCGTAATCGGCACCGCCGGTCACATCGACCACGGCAAGACCGCCCTGGTCAAAGCCCTCACCGGCGTCGACACCGATCGCTGGGAGGAAGAGAAGCGCCGCGGCATCACGATCGACCTGGGCTTCGCGCCGCTGCCGCTGGGCGACGGCCTGCAGGCGAGCGTGGTGGACGTCCCGGGGCACGAAGGCTTCGTCCGCAACATGCTGGCGGGCGCCACCGGCATCGACCTCGCGCTCCTCGTTATCGCCGCGGACGAAGGGCTCATGCCGCAGACCGAGGAACATCTCGCCATCGTCGAGCTGCTGGGCGTGCGCCGCGGCATTCCCGTCATCACCAAGCGCGATCTGGTCGACGCCGACTGGCTCGACTTGATCCGCGCCGAGGTGGGCAAACGCCTCGCCGGCAGCCGGGTGCGCTGGGCGCCGCCGGTCGCCGTGTCGAGCGTGACCGGCGCGGGGCTGGACGACCTGCGCCGCGCGCTCACCACCGCGACCCAGGACCTGGTGGAGCGGCCCGCCGAGGACCTGTTCCGCCTGCCGATCGACCGGGTGTTCGCGGTGGCGGGCGCAGGCACGGTCGTGACGGGCTCGACCTGGAGCGGCAGCGTGGCGGTCGGCGAATCGGTCCACTTGCTGCCGCTCGACCGCTCGGCGCGCGTGCGCTCGATCGAAGTGCACGGCCAGGCGGCGGAACGGGCGGTGCCCGGACGGCGCACGGCGCTCGCCTTGGTGGGCGTGGAGCGCGAGGAGCTGGCCCGCGGCCACGTGGCGGTGCGGGGCGATGGCTGGCGCGCCACCGCGCTGCTCGATGCAGCCGTCGAGCTGCTGCCCTCGGCCCGCAAACCGCTCGCGTCCCGTACGCGCGTCCGCGTGCATCTCGGTACCGCCGAGGTGCTGGCCCGCGTGGCGCAGGTGGCGGGGATCGCGCCGGGCGGGTCGGGCCTGGCGCGGCTCGTCCTCGAGAGCCCGTTGGTGGCGCGCGGCGGCGACCGCTTCGTGCTGCGGAGCTTTTCGCCCGTCACCACGATCGGCGGCGGCGTGGTGCTCGATCCCTTTCCGCCGCAGCCCGGCCCGCGGCTGCGCCATCGCGGGCTGGCGCTCGGGCAGACGCCGGCCGAGCGGCTGCTGGGCTGGGTGACCGAGGCGGGCCTCGCGGGCGTCCCCAGCCGCGACCTTCCGGTGCGCCTGGGGATCCTGCCGGCGGACGTGACCGGGATCATCGCGGCGGCCGGCAAGCCGGTGCTAGTCTGCGGCGATGTGCTGGCGGGCCGGGCGCACGTGGCCGCCGCAGCCGAGCGCCTGGCGGACGTGGTCGCCGCGCATCACGCGGCGCACCCGCTCGACCGGGGCATGTCGCTGCAGGCGTTGCGGTCCGCCCTGGGCGGTGTGCCGGCCGCCGTCGCGGACCAGGTGCTCGACCTTGGGGTACGCAAGAAACTGATCGCGGTGGAGGGCGGGGACGTGCGCCGGCCGGGGTGGAAAGCGGCCGTCGATCCCGCCGCCCGCGCCAAGATCGCGGCGCGCGTGGCCGCCGCGGGATGGCAGGTGCCGACGGTGGCCGAGTTGCAGCGCGAGTTCGCGGCGGAGCCGGTGGGGCCGTTACTCGCCCACTTGGCGCGCGACGGCGCCGTCGAACAAATGGATCAGGAGCGCTACGCCGACCCGAAGGCGTTGGGCGAGTTTCGCGCGGCGTTGGAAGCGGCCTTGAAAGAGCTGGGACAGGCGACGCCCGCCGAGCTGAAGGAGCGTTTCGGTTTGACGCGCAAGCATTTGATCCCGCTGCTCGAGTGGTCCGACCGGCGTGGTATCACGCGGCGCACCGGCGACGCCCGCGTGCTGGCGCGCTTGACAGCGGGAAGCGGCGGCCCATAGCTTGGAATCGGCAGGTGGTGTTTCGTATTTCGTCCAAACAGGAGCGCTGTCTAACGCAACCTTTTCTGTTCGCTAGAGGAGCGGTGATGAAGCGGTACGCCTGGGCAGTGCTTGGGCTCGGGCTGGGGGTGGGGGTGGCCGCGCCAAGCGGCGCGTGGGCACAAGGGGCTCAACCCCCGCCTGCGGTAGAGCTCAAGCAGAATTATCCGAACCCGTTTAATCCGGCGACCACGATCCCGTTCAGCTTGGACGGGTCGGTGTTTGCCAACGGCCACAAGCCGAAGGTCGGGCTGAAGATCTACAACGTCCTGGCGCAGCTCGTGGCGATCCCGATTCTCCAGGGGTCGGGCGAGCCGCTCGATGGGCGGGAGTTGACGTGCTCCGACCCGCAGGGGTGCACGTTCAGCGCCTATTGGGACGGCACGGTCGGCAGGACCGGCCAGCCGGCGGCGTCCGGGGTGTACATCTATCAGCTGGAAGTGGACGGCCGGCGGTTCACCAAGAAGATGATCATCATGAAGTAAGGGCGGCAAAAGGTGGCATGGGGCGGCACGGGACATTCCCGCTGCCGCCCTTTTTTTTGACTCCCCCCTGTCACTTCGGCATGTTTCGCCAGGCACAAAGGTTGCCTTTGCCTGGAGCTCCATGATCCGACCCGACCGACTGACCATCAAAGCCGCGGAGGCGTTGCAGCAAGCCGCGGCGCTGGCGCGCTCCCGCGGCAATCCCGTGGTGAACGACGCGCACCTGTTCCACGCCCTGCTCACCCAGGACGAAGGCATCGTCGTCCCCCTGCTGCAGAAGTCGGGCGTGAACGTCGCCCAAGTGCTGGCCGAGACCGAGCGCGAGCTGGACCGTTTCCCCAAGCAATCGGGCACGGCGGCCGAGCCCACGATGGCGCGCGAGCTGTCCAGCGTGCTGGACCGCGCCGACCGGGAGGCGCAGCAGCTGGGTGACGCTTATGTCTCGACCGAGCACCTGCTCGTGGCCCTGGCCGACGAGAAGGGAACCACGGCGCGCCAGCTTTTGTCGGCGGCGGGCGTGGACAAAAAGGAGCTGGTGCAGGCGCTGGAGGCGGTGCGCGGCGGCCAGAAGGTGACCGACCAGGAGCCGGAGCAGAAATACCAGGCGTTGCAGCGCTTCACGCGCGATCTCACCGAGCAGGCGCGCAAGGCCAAGCTCGATCCGGTGATCGGCCGCGACGAAGAAATCCGTCGCGTGATGCAGGTGCTGTCGCGCCGCACGAAGAACAATCCCGTATTGATCGGGGAGCCGGGCGTGGGCAAGACGGCGATCGTCGAAGGGCTGGCCCAGCGCATCGTCAACGGCGACGTCCCGGAATCCCTCAAGAACAAGCATCTCGTCTCGCTCGACATGGGCCAGCTGATCGCGGGCACCAAGTACCGCGGCGAATTCGAAGAGCGCCTCAAGGCCGTGATCAAGGAGATCACGAAAGCCGAAGGCCAATTCATCGTGTTCATCGACGAGCTGCATACGCTGGTGGGCGCGGGCGCGGCCGAAGGCGCCATGGACGCCTCGAACCTGCTCAAGCCGGCGCTGGCGCGCGGCGAGCTGCATGTGGTGGGCGCCACGACGCTCGACGAGTATCGCAAGCACATCGAAAAGGACGCGGCCCTCGAGCGGCGCTTTCAGCCCGTATTCGTCGGCGAGCCGTCGGTCGAGGACACGATCGCGATTCTCCGTGGCCTGAAGGAGCGCTACGAGGTCCATCACGGCGTGCGGATCACCGACAACGCCCTCGTCGCCGCCGCGACCCTGTCGCACCGCTACATCGGCGACCGCTTCCTGCCCGACAAGGCGATCGACCTCGTGGACGAGGCCGCGAGCCGGTTGCGCATCGAGATCGACTCGCTGCCGCAGGAAATCGACGAGGTCGAGCGCAAGATCATCCAGTACCAGATCGAGCTGGCGGCGCTCGCCAAGGAGAAGGACAAGGCCTCCAAGGAGCGGCGCGCCAAGGTCGAGCAGGAGCTCGCCCAGCTGCGCGAGCAGTCGACCGCGATGAAGGCGCAGTGGAAGGCCGAGAAGGAAGCGATCGGCGGGCTGCAGGGCAAGAAAGCCGAGCTGGAGCAGCTGCGCGCCGAAGTCGATCAGGCGACGCGCCGCGGCGACCTCCAGAAGGCCGCGGAGATTCGCTACGGTACGCTGCCGGCCCTGGAGAAGGAAATCGCCGCCGTCGAGAAGCGGCTGGGCGACATCCAGAAGAGCAGCAAGTATCTAAAGGAAGAAGTGGACGCCGAGGACATCGCGGAAATCGTCGCGAAGTGGACCGGCATCCCGGTGACCAAGATGCTCGAGTCGGAGCGCGAGCGGCTCACCAAACTCGAGGCCGAGCTGGGCCGGCGCGTGGTGGGCCAGCCGGAAGCGCTCGCGGCCGTGTCGAACGCCGTGCGCCGCGCGCGAGCCGGGCTCCAGGACCCCAATCGCCCGACCGGCTCGTTCATCTTCCTCGGCCCCACGGGTGTGGGGAAGACGGAGACCGCGCGCGCGCTGG
>DATLWA010000373.1:0-2716 GCA_035576905.1 Gemmatimonadales bacterium | reverse complement strand
TCTCGGTGGTGGTAGTGAGCCGAGTGCTTTTGCCCGCGGCCAGATCGTAGCGGTAGATGTCCGCCTGGGCGTCGTCGCCGATCACTGTATAGAGGAAGGCGCGGCCGCCGGGCAGGAAGCCCGGCTGGTTGTCGTAACCGGCGCGGTGCGTGACGTTGACGGGCGTGCCGACCTGCCAGCCCTTGAGCGTGGCCACGAAGATGTCGGTGGCGGGGACCTGGGCCGCGGCCGGGGCCGCCAGCGCAGCGAGCAACAGCAGTGGTGTACGCATCAGGACAATGTCGCCGCGATCCGCGCCGCCGCAAGCTGCGAATCGACGTTGATGTTGTAGAGCCCGCCCGTGGCGTCGTAGTTGTGGCCCACGAAATAGAGCTGCGGCTGATCGGCGCTGGTGATGCGGTCGCTGCGGAGCGCGAATCCCCTGCGATCGGTCTGCACCAGTCCGCCGAGCGGTGCCAGGGCGGGGGCGAAGCCGGTGGCGAGGATGATGTCGTCGAACGGCTCGCTCGAGCCGTCCACGAAACGCGCGCCGTGCGCCGTGAATTCGGCCACGCCCGGCCGCACCGCCACCAGCCCCGCCTTGATCGCGTCCACCAGGTGGAAGCCGATCACCGGAATGGCGTCGAGCGGGCTGTGCGCCGGCTTGGGCAGCACCGGCGGGCCGCGGCGCAGCACGGTGATCTTGCCGATGGCCCCCACGATCACGACCTGCGCGGGGCGCGGCAGCTTGCGCACCCAGTAGGCGAGATACTGAATCGGCACGCCGAACAGCGACTTGGGCACGACGTTGGCTCCCGAGCGCACCGCGAGCGTCACGTGCGCGCCGGCACGCGCCAGCTCGCTGCCGATCTCCGCCCCCGAGTTGCCGACGCCCACCACCAGCACGCGCCGCCCCACGAACGGCTGCGGCCGGCGGTACTCCACGCTGTGCAGCATGTTGCCGCCGAAGCGCTCGCGGCCGGGGATGTGCGGCATCAGGGGGTTGGCGACGATGCCTGTGGCCACGACGACCGCGCGGGCGTCGAGCGTGCCCTGGGGTGTCGTCGCCCGCCAGCCGCCGTTGGCGCGCTCGAGCCGCGTGACCGGCGAGCGGACCTGGACCGGCAGCCCGAACGACTCGGCATAGCTGCGCAGGTATTCCCAGAAATCGGACCGGGGCACGAAGGTGGCGTAATGACGGGGGAATTTCCGGCCCGGCAGGTTCGACATCCGCTTGCCGGTGTGCAGCGTGAGGCTGTCGTACAGGTTCGCCCAGGTGTAGCCGACCACGTCGCCGCGCTCCAGCACGCGGTGGGCCAGTCCGCGCGCCGCGAGTTGGTGCGACGTCGCGAGGCCGCCCGGGCCAGCCCCGATCACCAAGACATCCATTATTTATGATACCATGAACGACTTCACTCCGTTGGCGCGGGCCGCCGAGCTCGCGCGATCCTTTCTCGACACCCTGCCGGCGCGCCCGGTGCGCGAATCCGGGTCACTCGCCGACTTGCGCCGCGCGCTCGCGCTGCCGCTCGCCGACGCTGGCGTGCCGGCGGTGCAGGTGATCGACGAGCTGGCCCGCGCCGCCGATCCCGGCATCGTCGCCATGGCGGGCCCCCGTTACTTCGGCTTCGTGATCGGCGGCAGTTTGCCGGTCGCCACCGCCGCCGATTGGCTCACGTCGGCGTGGGACCAGAACGCCGGCTTGTACGTGGATTCGCCCGCCGCGGCGATCGTCGAGGATGTCGCGGCCGGGTGGCTGCTCGATTTGTTCGGCCTCCCCGCCACCGCCAGCGTGGGTTTCGTCACCGGCGGGCAGATGGCGAACTTCACCTGCCTCGCCGCCGCGCGGCATGCGGTGCTCGGTCGCGCCGGTTGGGACGTGGAGGAGCGGGGCTTGCAGGACGCGCCCACCGTCAACGTGGTGGTGGGCGACGAGGCCCACGCGACGATCTTCGCGTCGTTGCGTTTTTTGGGGCTCGGCGCTGCCACGGCGCGGCGCGTCGCGACCGATGCGCAGGGCCGGATGCGCGCCGACGCGCTGCGCGAGGTGCTCGCCAAAATCAACGGGCCGACGATCGTCTGTACGCAGGCCGGCAATGTGAATACCGGCGCGTTCGACCCCCTCGAGGAGATCGCGTCATTGGCCCACGCACGTGAGGCGTGGCTGCACGTCGACGGCGCGTTCGGCCTGTGGGCGGCGGCGAGCCCCGCGCACCGCCATCTCACCACGGGAGTCGCCGCCGCCGATTCGTGGGCTTCCGACGGCCACAAGTGGCTCAACGTGCCGTACGATTCGGGCTTCGCGATCGTCAAGGATTCCGCCGTGCACCGCGCGGCGATGTCGATCGGCGCGGCGTACTTGGTGGCGGGCGACGCCGCGCGGCGCGACGCGCTCGATTGGGTGCCGGAATTGTCGCGGCGCGCCCGCGGCTTTCCAGTCTATGCGGCGCTGCGTTTTCTGGGACGGCGCGGTGTGGCGGAGCTGGTCGAGCGCTGCTGCACGCTGGCGCGTCGCATGGCCGAGCGTCTCGCTGCGGCGCCCGGCGTCGCCATCCTCAATGACGTGGTGCTGAATCAGGTGTTGGTGCGCTTCAGCGACGCCGACGACGTCACGCGCGCCGTGATCGACCGGGTGCAGGCGGACGGCACCTGCTGGCTCGCGGGCACCACGTGGCACGGCAAGGGCGCCATGCGGGTGTCGGTGTGTAATTGGTCCACGACGGCGGCCGATATCGAC
>DATLWA010000372.1:0-7932 GCA_035576905.1 Gemmatimonadales bacterium | reverse complement strand
CCTCGTACAGCCAGCGGCCGCCGAATTGCTGGCGGCCCATGCGGTCGGAGCCGTGCTCGGGCACCTGGAACTTGTAGGCGACGGCGAGCGTGACGCTTGCGCCGGGGGCCAGCGGCCGGTCCAGCTCGGCGCGCAGCATCGTGCCGTTGACCGTCGTCTGCAGCGGCACCGCGCGCGTTGCGCCCTTGGCCGCGCCGGGCCGCACCGCCGCGAACGACGAGATCATGTCGCCGCCTTCGAAGCCGCGCGCCGACCAGCGCGCATCGGACGGATTGATGAAGCTGCCGCGGCTGTCCGTCCGGTAGATGTTCTGGTCCACCTGCAGCCACAGATACGTCAGGGTGTCGGGTGAGTTGTTGGTGTAGCGGATGGTCTCATCGCCCGCCACCGTGTGCGTCGCCGTGTCGAGCGCCACGTTGATCGTGTAATCGGCGCGCTGCTGCCAGTAGCGCGGTCCCGGGCGGCCGCTGCCCTCACGTACCAGGTTCGGCGCCGGCAGATCGAGCCGCCGGAACGGCGATGTGTCGCGCGCCACGGCCGGCAGCGCCGGCGCGGGGGGCGGAAGGATCGTGGGCTGCTGGACCAGCGCGGCGAGCAACAGCGGGGCGACGAACATCGATGAACCTCGTCAAAAGGTGAGAGCGGCTAATGTAACCCGGCCGCGGGGAACCGGCCCGTCGTCCCCTGGTGGAACGCGGGGCGACTTGCTGGCCAGTCGTCCGGCCGATCTCTAGATTCGCGCAGCATGAGACTCGCACGCCTCGCCCTGGTCCTGTTGCTCGCCGTGTTCGCGTGCGATCACCCCACGCCGCCCGAGCCGGTCGATTACAGTCCCAACGGGCCCTTCAGCAACACCATCCCGCGCCAGCTGACGTTCAGTACCGGCCCGAACCTGAGCCCGGCGTGGCTGCCGGACGGCTCGGGCATCATCTATGTGTTCGAGCGCGTCGACCAGCCCGACGGCGACCGCTGTCTCGGCATTCTGCCCGCCGCGGGCGGGACGCTGCGCGCCGAGATCTGCAACACGAGCGTCGCCGGCGCGGACTCGACCGACGCCTACGGCGCGCCCGCGATCTCGACCGGCGGACGGCTGTTCTTCTCACGCGCCACCGCGTTGACGCGACTGCAGAACGCCGCGCCGTCCTATCAAGACGTGGCCGTGGCACCCTTCGCATCCCCCGCCGCGGCACAGCCGGTGCGGACGGTGCCCTATACCGTCAACGGCCGCCAGCATTACGGCGTCACCCAGGTGCGCTGGCTCGGCGACACGGCGGTCGTGTACGTCGCCCAGAACGTCGCCTACCTCACGGGTTGCTTCGGCTGCAACATCGACACGCTGCAGACCGGCATCGAGCTGGCGCGCATGGACCTGAAGGGCGCGCCCGGGACGGTCACGACGGTGCCCGGCACGGACAGCGCGTCGTCCGTGGCGCTCGGCGCGGGCGACACCATCTACTACACGCTCGCCAACGACAGCCGGGTGTTCCGGCGGACGCTGGGTACGGGCGACACCGCCACGGTGTGGGATTTCGCCGCCGCGGGTATCGCCCGCGACATCCAGATTCGCGGCGTCAAGTTGTACGCGGTGGTCGGCGGCAAGGTGAGTTACTACCACGACCCCAGCCTCGGCCCGGTGCAACTCGACCAGGGCGGCGTGGTGCACGCCGTGAATCTGGTCTTTTCGAGCGACGCCGCGCTGCCGGCCGCCGGACGGTTGTACCGGCACCTCGCGCTGTCGCCCGATGGCCAGCGCATCGTGGCGGAGGGCTACGCGTTCGGCGTGGCCGGGGTCGATACGGTGGTGTCGCGCCACGCGGCGCTGTGGCTGCTGGACGCGCCATGAGACGCGTCCTCATCGCGCTCGCGGCGCTCGCCGGCGCCGCGCCGCTCGCCGGGCAATCGACCGGCGCCATCGCCGGACGCGTGCGCGACTCCACCGGCGCGCCGCTGCCGTTCGCCCGCATCACGGTGGGCAACGGCCGCCAGGGCGCCGAGACGGACACGCTGGGCAATTACCGCATTCGTGAAGTGCAGGCGGGCTGGCACCGCGTGATGGCGCGGCGCATCGGATTCCAGGCGGTCTCGCGCGACAGCGTCCTGGTGCAGGCCGGCCAGACCACCATCGCCAATTTCATTTTGTCGTCGCCGCTCGAGCTGACGCCGGTGGTGATCGAGAGCTCGACCGATACGCTGCTCGACCCGCTGGCGCCGGCGGACGTGCAGCGCATCGGCAGCGACGAGATGCGCCGCCTGCCGGTCACGACGATCGAGGAGGCGGTGGCCCTCTCGGCGGGCGCCGTGGGTGAGAGTTACCGCGGCGGCCGCGTGGGACAGCAGTCGTTCATTCTCGACGGGCTGGGCGTGAAGAACCAGCTCGACGCCTCGACCGGCGGGCTGGGGTTGCGCATTCCACCTGACATTCTGACCGAAGCGTCGCTCGTCACCAACGGCTTCTCGGCGCGCTACGGCCAGGCGATCTCAGGCTTGATCAATGTCGTGACCAAAGACGGCGGCGACCGCTGGCAGGGCCGCGCGGCCTACGAAACCGACCGGCCGCTGTGGGGCGCGGCGGACCTGGGGCTCGATCGCGTCGTCGTGTCGGGCGACGGCCCGCTGGCGGGCGGCGTACGGTTCGCGGGCGCCTTGGACGCCGAGGCGCGCCTCGACGCGGATCCGGTGAACGCCCCCGCGCCCACCGATCCGCGCGACCCGCGCACCGCCGTGCCGTGGATCCTGCCGCACAACACGGGCTCGCGCTACGACGGTGCGGCGAAACTCACCATCCCGATCGGCGGACGTCACGCGCTGCGGCTGTTCGGCGCGCGCTCGGTGGAACGGCGCCTGCTGTTCGATCCGTCCTACAAGTACGACGACGCCCTCGCACCGGCGCGGCGGGTGACGGGCACGCTGCTGAGCGGTCACGTGCAGCATCTGGCGAGTCCCGCAGCGCGGCACCCGCTCAACGCCGATCTGCGCGTCGGCTGGTTCGACCGCGAGTTCTTTCAGGGCGTGTTGACCGAGCCACCCGACTATCGCTTCGGCGCCTTCAGCTGGAACGGCATGCCGTTCCTCGGTATCGGCGTCGCGGAACGCCAGGACACGGCGGCCGCGCGGGGTGCATTGCCGGGATTCGTGGCGCCCGAGTTCAGCGTGCGGACGCCGTGGGGCGTGCCGGCGTTCTTCGTGGGCACGGGCTCGCGCGGCAGCATCGGATGGAATCGCTTCCAGGAGCTGCGCGGGCAGCTCGACTTTGCCTGGGGCCTGGGACAGGACGCCGACTGGTACTTCGGCGGCGAGCTGGTGCGGCAGCGCGTGCGCACGTTCCAGCGCGTGCTCGCATATCTCCCAGTGGGCGACAGCGTGCCGCCGCCGTCGGCGGCCGATTTCCGGCCCACGTCCGCGGCGGCCTACTCGGAATGGCAGCTGCGGGCGAGCGACGTCGGGTTCACCATCGGCGTGCGCGTGGACCAGTTCCAGCCGCGCTCCGACAGCGGCACGGGGCTCGCGGCGCGCAGCCACTTCACGCTGAGCCCGCGCTTCGCGGTTTCGACGGTGCTGTCGGGTGCGACCGTGATCGCGAGCTTCGGACGGTTCGCGCAGGCGCCGGACTATCAGTATCTGGTCGACGCAGCCTTCGACGACACGCTGCGGACCGGGCGGTTCCGGCGCGGCAATCCCGACCTGGGCTACGAGACGGCGACGCAGTTCGAGTTCAGCGTGCGGGCGCGGCCGTCGCCGCGCACGAACCTGCGGACCAACGTCTACGTCAAGCGGCTCGAGGGTCTGGTCGCGTCGGTGCCGCTGTCGGTCAGCGCCGACTCGAGCATCTTCGGCAACGCGGACTACGGCTCGGTGAAGGGCGCCGAGGCGCTGTTCGAGCGGCCGATCTCAGGCGGCTGGGGCGCGCGCATCACATACGCGCTGCAGATCGCCAGCGCGACCGCGACCAACGCGTTCGAGCTGTTCCGCCGCATCCGCATCAGCTCGCTGGGCGATACGACCTTCCCCGGCAGCGTCGAATTCCCGCTCGACTTCGACCGCCGCCACGCCGTGACGCTCGTGCTGCAGGGCATCGTGACTGACAGCGTGGTCCACAAGGCTCCCGTGCTGCGGCCATTGCAGGGGTTCGAGACGGCGCTGATCGCGCGCTACCAGTCGGGCCTGCCGTACACGCGCACCAATGCGACCGGGGATTCGCTGGTCGGCCTCCCCAACAGCAACCGGCTGCCCTCGAGCCAGACCATCGACCTGCTGGTGCGGCGGCCGCTGCGCGTCGGCTGGTTGCAGGGCTCGGTGTATCTCGACGTGCGCAATCTCTTGAACCGCCGCAACGTGGAGTCCGTCAACCGTGTGACGGGAATCCCTGGGGTCGGGCCGCAGGACATCGCCGCGATGGCCGACAGCGCGTACGCCGCGCACCCCGAGGCGATCCCCTACGAATCGCCGCGCTATCGGGCGTGGGCGGATCTCAACGGCGACGGCTTGATTGCGGGAACCACGGAGCTGATGCCGCTGTATCTCGCCGCCGCGCGCGACTTCGCGCAGCCGGTGTTCTACTTCGGACCGCCGCGGCTGTTGCGGTTGGGTATGGAGCTCGACTTCTAAAGCCGCCATGCGCGCCGTCGCGCTGCTCCTCGTGGCTGCCACGGCGTGCGCCTACGACGTGCCGTGGACACCCGGTAACTACGGCCCCGACGGTCCGTTCACCGGCGCGTCGCCCGGCAAGATCACGCTGAATCCCGGCGCGGACCGCACGCCGGCCTGGCTGCCGGGGGACACGGGCGTGCTGTACTCCGTCGAGCGGGGCGATCCGCCACACGACCGCTGCTTCGGCGTCCTGAGCGCGCGCCAGTGGACGATCGAACGCTGGTTGTGTCATCTCAACCCCGCCGCCGCCGACTCCGTGAACGCCTTCGAGTGGCCGGCGGTCCGCGGCGACGGCCGTCTCGCCTATCAGCGCGCGGTGTGGATGACGACCAGTCTCGCGCCGATCTCCCGGTCGCTCGTGGTGGCGACGCTGGATCGGTGGGACGACGCCCGCCTGCTGCTTGCGTTCCCAACCGGTGGCGGTCCCAACTCGTCCGCCGAAGGCGCGCGCGACGTCGCCTGGCTCGACGACACGTCGCTCGTATTCGTGCGTGAGGTGATGGACGTCGCTCGCAACCCCACCACGGGGAGAATCGACACGACGGTGACGCCGCTCGACGTGGAGCGCGTGGACTTCGGCGGCGCCGCCGCGATCGTCACCGTGGTGCCCGGCACCGCCGGTGCCACGTCGGTGGCGGTGAACGACAGCGGCACGGCGATCTACTATACGCTCGGCGGCGACACCGTCGTGTATCGCCGCCATTTCGCCGCGGGCGTGGTAGACACCGTGTACGCCTTCGCGGCCGGCGCCGCCCCCAGCGATGTACAAGTCCGGGGCGCGCGGCTCCTCGCGATCGTCGCGGGCGATCTGCACGTGGTGGACCTCCAGGCGCGCAGCGAGGTCGTCATCCCGGGCCCAGGGGTGGCGTTCGCGCATCCGGCGCTGTCCGCGAGCGGCCGGACCGTGGTCGTCGAGGGCGCTGTCGGGAGCGGGGCGCCCGACCTCTGGCGGGTGTTGCTGCCGTGAGGCGATGCCTCGCTTTGCTGGCGCTGGGCGCGGGCGCGGCCACGCTGCTGCAAGCGCAGGCGACGGGCGTGCTTTCGGGCCGCGTGCGCGATGCCGTGACCGGCGCGCCGTTGGCGCTGGTCCGGGTCGTCGTGGACGGCGGACCGCGCGGCGCCATCAGCGACACGCTTGGCAACTATCGCATCCGCGAGCTGCGCAGCGGATGGCACAGCGTGCACGCGTCGCGCATCGGGTATGCCCCGGCCGGGCGCGACAGCGTGCTGCTCGAGAGCGGCGCGGAAACCAACCTCGACTTCGCGCTGCGACCCGAGGCGGTGCCGCTCGGCGCCATCACGGTTCCCGCCGTCGCCGATCCCGTACTCGATCCCCTGGTCACCGCTGACATCCAGCGCATCGACGCCGGCGAGCTGCGGCGCCTGCCGGTCACCACGGTGCAAGAGGCGCTCGCGCTGCAGGCGGGGGCGGTGGCGGAGAGCTACCGCGGCGGCCGCCCGGGCGAGGACGCGTTTGTCCTGGATGGGCTCGGGGTCAAGAATCAGCTCGATGCATCCACCGGGGGATTCGGCCTGCGCGTGCCGCCCGATCTGCTCACCGAGGCGAACCTCATCACGAACGGCTTCTCGGCGCGCTACGGCCAGGCGATCTCGGGGTTGATCAACGTGGTCACCAAGGACGGCGGGTCCACGTGGCGCGGCCGCACCGCTTACGAGACGGGCCGCATGCTGCCCGGCGCGCTCGATCCGTCCCTCGACCGCGTCGTGGTGGCGGCCGACGGGCCGTTGTTCAAGGGCATCGGATTCGTCGGCGTGCTCGACGCCGAGGCGCGGCTCGATGCCGATCCGGTGAACGCGCCGCCCCCACCGGAGCCGGGCGATCCCCGGGCCGCGAATCCCGACGTGCTGCCACACAACAGCGGCGAGCGGCTCGACGCCGCGACGAAGCTGACCATCCCGTTGTCGCCCGCGTACACCCTGCGCTTGTTCGGCATGCGGTCCATCGAGCAGCGGCTGCTCTACGACCCCGAGTACAAGTACGATGAAGATCTGGCGCCCGCACGGCGCGTGGGCGCGACGTACGCCAGCGCGCACCTGCAGCGGACCGCGGGTGCGTTCGTCGGCGACGTACGACTGGGCTACTTCGATCGCGACTTCATCCGCGGACCGCTCACCACCACGCCCGGCTACCGGTTCGGCGCCGCGACGCTCGCGCCGTTTCATTTCCTCGATGAACAACTGGCGCGCTCGCAGGATACGATCGCGGCGCGCGCGGCGCTGCCGGGGTTCACGCCGCCGGACTTCAGCGTCCGCACGCCGTGGGGCGTGCCGGCCTTCTTTCAGGGTGTAGGGCCGCGCGGCGATCTCGGCTGGAACCATTTTCGCGAGCTGCGCGCGCGCTTCGACGGCAGCATCGGCGCGTCGCAGGCGGACCTCGCATTCGGCGGCGAGCTGGCGTTGCAGCGCGTGCAGACGTTCCAGCGCGCGCTGGCGTATCTGCCGGTGGCGGACAGCGGCGTGCCGCCCCCCGCCGCCGCCGACTTCCGCCCGCTCCTCGGCTCGCTGTATGCGGAGCCCACCTTGCACGGCCAGGACTTCGCCGTGACGCTCGGGCTCCGCTACGACCGCTTCGATCCGGGCGGCGATGTGTCGCGCGCCCGCCCACCGGCGGGCGCGGTCAGCCCGCGCGTGGGATTCTCGACCGCCCTCCACGGCGTCACGTTGATCTGGAGCTGGGGACGGTTCAACCAGCCGCCCGATTACCAGTATCTGGTGGATGCGGCATTCGACGACACCGCACGCACCGGGCGATTCCGCCGTGGCAATCCCAATCTCGGCTTTGAACGCGCGACGCAATGGGAGTTCAGTCTCCGCGCGCGACCGACCCCGCTCACGTCGCTGCGCGTCCACGCCTACCGCCGCGGGTTGGACGGTCTCGTCGCGTCGGTACCGCTGGGGATCAACCCCGACTCCACGATCTTCAATAGCTTCGATTTCGGCACCGTGCAGGGCCTGGAGCTGCTCTTCGAGCGCGATCTGAGCGGCGGATGGGGGCTGCGCGTGTCATACACACTGCAGGGCGCGCAGGCGACATCCACCAACGCCTTCAATCTGTTCACGCGCATTCGCGGGCAGCCGCCCGATTCGGGCCTGTCCAATCGAGTCGAGTTCCCGCTCGACTTCGACCGGCGCCACTCGCTCACCGCAGTCGGGCAATGGGAGGTCCCGGCGGCGCGAGGTCCGCTGCTGGGCGGGCTCGCAGGGGCGGCGATTCTGCGCGTCGGGTCGGGGCTGCCCTACTCCCGTACCAATAGTACCGGCGAC
>DATLWA010000371.1:0-17852 GCA_035576905.1 Gemmatimonadales bacterium | reverse complement strand
GCGCATTTCGAATACGTGCGCGTGCAACAGGAGAGCGCCCAGGCGTACCACGTCGGCGCGATCCACTCCCATCAGGCGCGTGACAGCGTGTTGCGGTCCACGAGCATCACGCTGGGCGCGGCGCTGACGCGCTGCGACTTCGGCGCCGTGCTGGACGGGCCCGGCGCGCTGCTGTACTTGAACGGGCTGCTGGTCCTGGACGGTGAACGGCACGGCGACTATCACACCGTGATCGACCACGCGCAGCCGCACTGCGAGAGTCACGAGTTCGTCAACGGCGTGTTCGACGGCAGCGCGCGCGGCGTGTTCACCGGGCGCATCATCGTGCGGCCGGGCGCGCAGCGCACCGACTCCAAGCAGACCAACAACAACCTGATTCTCTCGGGTGACGCGCGCGCCGACAGCCAGCCGCAGCTCGAGATCTACGCCGACGACGTGAAGTGCACGCACGGCTCCACGACCGGCCCGATCGACCAGACGGCGCTGTTCTACCTGCGCAGCCGCGGCCTGGGTGCGGCAGCCGCCCGGGCGGTGCTCACCTACGGGTTCGGCGCGGACATTCTCGCGCGCATCGGCGCGGCAGCGGTGCGCGACGAGCTCGATGAGCTGATTCGCTCCCGGTTGCTCGCGGGCGCGCGCGAGACGGCGGCGTGACCACCCGCGCCGCGCGGGCTCCGGCCTCCGCCGCGACCGCCGCGTTCGACGCCGAACGCGTGCGCGCCGACTTCCCCATTCTCGCGCGCCGCGTCAACAACAAGCCGCTCGTCTACCTCGACAATGCCGCCACCAGCCAGAAGCCGCGCAGCGTGATCGAGGCGATCGACCGCTACTACACGGACGAGAACGCGAACATTCACCGCGGCGTCTACTACCTCAGCTCCCGGGCGACCGAAGCGTATGAGGGCGTCCGTGAGAAAGCCCGCGCGTTCCTGAACGCGCGCGAGGCGCGCGAAGTGATCTTCGTGCGCGGCACCACCGAAGGCGTGAACCTCGTCGCGTCGAGCTTCGGGCACGCGCGTCTGGAGCGCGGCGATGAAGTGCTCGTCACCGCGATGGAACACCACTCCAACATCGTGCCGTGGCAGATGATCTGCGCCGAGCGCGGCGCCACGCTGCGCGTGATCCCGATGAATCAGTCGGGCGAGCTGCTGCTCGACCAATACGAACGGCTGCTGTCGCCGCGCACCAAGCTGGTGGCGCTGGTGCACCTCTCCAACTCGCTCGGCACGATCAATCCGATCGCCGAGATCGCGGCGCGGGCGCACGCGCGCGGCGCCGTGGTGCTGGTGGACGGCGCGCAGGCGGCGCCGCACATGCCGGTCGATGTGCAGGCGCTGGGGTGCGACTTCTACACGGTCTCGGGCCACAAGATGTTCGGGCCGACGGGCATCGGCCTGCTGTACGGCCGGGCGGAGCTGCTGGAGTCGTTGCCGCCGTACCAGGGCGGCGGCGACATGATCCGCTCGGTCACGTTCGAGAAGACGACCTACGCGCCCATCCCCGCCAAGTTCGAAGCGGGCACGCCGCACATCGCCGGCGTGATCGGCCTGGGCGCAGCCATCGACTACCTGGGGCGCCTCGATCGCGCGGCGGCCATGGCCCACGAAGCCGACCTGTTGGCATACGCGGAGCAGCGGCTGGGCGCGGTTGCGGGCGTCCGGTTCGTGGGGACCGCGGCGCGGCGCGCCGCCGTGCTGTCATTCGTGCTCGACGGCGTGCACGCGCACGACGTCGGGACGATCGTCGACCAGGAGGGCGTGGCGATCCGGACCGGCCATCACTGCACCCAACCCGTGATGGAGTTCTTCGACGTGCCGGCGACGGCCCGGGCGTCGTTCGCTTTCTATAATACGCGCGCCGACGCGGACGCCCTCGCGGCCGCCGTGGCCAAGGTCCGCACGCTGTTCGCCTGATGGCCGACCTGCGCGAGCTGTACCAGCAAACCATCCTCGAGCACAACCGCAGCCCGCGGAACTTCAAGAAGCTCGGGGACGCCAACCGCACGGCCGAGGGCAACAACCCCCTGTGCGGCGACCACATCACGCTGTATGTGCGGCTCGATGGCGACGTGATCCGCGACATCGGGTTCCAGGGCTCCGGCTGCGCCATTTCGCAGGCGTCGGCGTCCCTCATGACCGCGGCGGTCCAGGGCAAGACGGCAGCCGAGGCCGAAACGCTGTTCCACCAATTCCACGACATGGTGGCGGGCGGCGCCAACGCGCCCGCCGATCCCAAGACGCTGGGCAAGCTCGCGGCGTTCGCGGGTGTGAAGGAGTTTCCGGCGCGCGTGAAGTGCGCCAATCTCTCCTGGCACACGCTGCACGCCGCACTCCAGAGTCAGGCGAGCGTCACCACCGAGTAACACGCCCGAGTAGCTGCAAAGTCCCGCCCGCCCTACCTTTGCCGCATGACTCAACCGATTCTCGTCCTCGACCGCGTCACCAAGCGGTTCGCGGGCCACGTCGCAGTCGATGCGCTGTCCCTTGTCGTTCCCCCCGGCGTGATCTACGGCCTGCTCGGCCCCAACGGCGCCGGCAAGAGCACGACCATCCGCATGATCATGAACATCTACGTGCCCGATGGCGGCACCGTCCAGGTGTTCGGGGAGCCGGGCGGGCGCGACCACTCGGCGCGCGTCGGCTACCTGCCGGAAGAGCGCGGGCTCTATCCCAAGATGCGCGTGCTCGACGTACTTCTCTTCCTGGCCGAGATGAAGGGGATGGACCGGCGCGGCGCGCGTGCCAAGGCGCTGCAGTGGCTCGACCGGCTGGGCCTGGGCGATTGGGCGCAGCGCAAGGTGAACGAGCTATCGAAGGGCATGCAGCAGAAGGTGCAGTTCATCTCGACGGTGCTGCACGATCCCGACCTGCTGGTGATGGACGAAGCGTTCTCGGGGCTCGATCCCGTCAACTCGCAGATTCTCAAGGACACCGTGCTCGAGCTGCGCGGCCGCGGCAAGACGATTCTGTTCTCCACGCACATCATGGAGCAGGCCGAGAAGCTGTGCGACCATGTGTGCATCATCGCCCGCGGCAAGAAGCTCGTCGACGGTACACTCGCCGACGTGAAGCGCACGCGCAGTGGCCACCACGTGCTCGTGAATTTCGACGGTGCCCGCGGCGACGCTGATCGCATCTTCGCCGACCGGCGTCTGGCGAGCAAGGCGGACGTATCGGGTCAGTTCGCGGAGCTCGAGCTTGCGCCGGGTGCGGACGCCCAGCAGATCCTGCAAGCGTTGGTGTCGTCCGGCGCGCGCCTGTCGCGTTTCGAGTTGGCCGAGCCCTCGTTGAACAAGATCTTCATCGATTTGGTCGGGCCAGAGGCAGCGCATCCCGACATGCGTCCGGAGGTGGCCCATGCTTAAGGTCTGGGCCGTCGTGCGGCGCGAGTTCATCGAGCGGGTGCGCCAAAAATGGTTCTGGGTGATGGCGTTGGTGGGACCACTGTTTTTCGGCGCGATCATCCTGCTGCCACAACTCATGATGCGGGGCGGCGGCGTGAAGAACATCGCCGTGGTGGACGGCACGACCAATGGTCTGGGCCAGCGGGTGACGGCTGCCCTCGATACGGCGGCGGGGCTCGACGGGCACCGCGTCTTTCACGTGGCGCGGGTGCCGGCGGGCCCACGGGTGATCGACTCGCTGCGCGCCCAGGTCGAGGCGAAGGGCCTGGAAGGGTTCCTCGTCGTCACCGACAGTCTCGGGGATTACGGTCGGGCGGAATACCTGGCGTCCAATGTGTCCTCGTTCACGACGATCGAGACCATCGAGCACAACCTGACGCAGGTGGTGTTCACGCTGCGGCTGGAGCGGGCGGGCGTGGACCCGGCCGTCGTCGGGAAGGCCCGGCTCCCCATCGCTCTCGGGACACAGAAAATCGCGGGCGGGAAGGCGACACAGGAGAGCGCCGCGCAGGGTTTTTCGCTCGCCTACTTCATGGCGATCATCCTGTACACCTCGATTCTCATCTACGGCATCAACGTGATGAGCTCGGTGCTCGAGGAGAAGACGAACCGGGTCGTGGAAGTCCTGGTGTCGTCCCTGCGGCCGTTCCAGCTGATGCTCGGCAAACTGCTCGGCGTTGGCGCCGTGTCGATATTCCAATTTCTGATCTGGGCCGTATCGGCCCGGTTTCTGCTTTCCAGACGCGGTGGCGGTGGTGGCGCCCCTCAAGCGGGCCAGGTGTTCCAGATCCCCCACGTCAACGTGGAAACGGCGCTCGTGTTCGTGGCCTACTTCCTGGGCGGATTCTTCCTGTATTCGGCGATGTTCGCGGCCGTCGGCGCCATATCGTCGACGGAGCAGGAGGCGCGCCAGGGCCAGCAGCCGGTGAGCGTGCTGCTCATGGTGTCGTTCTTCGCGATGTTCGCGATGATCAACGACCCCAACTCGACGCTGGCCGTGACGCTCTCGATGATTCCCTTCTGCTCGCCGATCGCGATGCCGGTGCGCTGGGCCGCCGGGAATCTCCCCATCAGCGAGGTGGCGGCGTCGCTGGGGATCCTGGTGGCGTCGATCGTGCTCGTAACCTGGTTGGCCTCCCGCATCTACCGCGTCGGCATCCTGATGACGGGCAAGCGGCCCAGCATCCCCGAGCTGGTGCGCTGGGTGCGAACGGCTTGATCGCACGCGGCAGGTAGCAGCAGTCAGGGCCGCCCACGGGCGGCCCTTTTCATTGGCGTTACATTCCCCGCGTGAGTTTCGACTACGATGTGATCGTCGTCGGCGCGGGACACGCCGGCACCGAGGCGAGCGCGATGGCCGCGCGCCTCGGCGCCCGCACGCTCTTGATCACGTCGAACCTCGAGACCATCGGCCAGATGTCGTGCAACCCCGCGATCGGCGGGATCGCCAAGGGCACGGTCGTCCGCGAAGTCGATGCGCTGGGCGGCATCATGGGGCGGGCCGCGGACCGCGCCACCATTCAGTTCCGCATGCTCAATCGATCCAAGGGGCCGGCCGTCTGGGCGCCGCGCGCACAGTGCGATCGCGCGCTGTACCGCCGCGCCGTCCGCGCGCTGCTCGAGCAGCTGCCCGCCCTCGATATCACCCAAGGCTCGGTCGCGGGCCTCGTGCTGAACGCACACCAAGCCGCCGGTGTCGAGACTGCGGACGGTCGCCGCTTCACGTCCCGAGCGGTCGTGATCACCGCGGGGACGTTTCTGCGCGGTCGCATTCACATGGGGACGGATACGCAGATTCCAGCGGGGCGAGCGGGCGATCCGCCCTCGGTCGCTATCGCGCAAGTCATTGAGCAGCTTGGATTTACAGTATCGCGCTTCAAGACCGGCACACCGCCCCGCGTCGATGGCCGGACCGTCACGTGGTCCCAGCTCGAGCGCCAGGACGGTGAGGCATCAGACTACCGCTTCTCGTTCCATGAGCGGGTCCGCCGCCCCCGGCAGCTGCCCTGCTGGATGACCTGGGCGGGCGAAGAAGTGAAGGGAATCATCCAGCGCCACCTCAAGGAGTCGGCGCTGTACGGCGGTGCCATCAGCGGGCGCGGCCCGCGGTACTGTCCGTCGGTCGAGGACAAGATCGTCAAGTTCCCCGACGCGAAGCGTCATCAGGTCTTCCTCGAGCCCGAGGGGCTCGATACGTCGGAGCTGTACGTGAACGGGCTGTCGACGTCATTGCCCGTCGCCGTGCAGCTCGAGTTCTTGCACGCCGTGCCGGGGCTTGAGCGGGCGCGTATGACCCGACCCGGGTATGCGATCGAGTACGATTACTACCCGCCCACCCAGCTCACCCCGTGGCTCGAGACGAAGCCCGTCGAGCGCCTATTCTTTGCCGGCCAGATCAACGGGACCACAGGCTACGAAGAGGCCGCCGGCCAGGGCGTGGTCGCCGGGATCAACGCCGTGCGGCGGATCCGGGACCAGGAGCCCGTCGTGTTCGGCCGCAGCGACGCGTACATCGGCGTGCTCGCCGACGACCTGGTGACCCGCGGTGTGGACGAGCCCTACCGCCTGTTCACCTCACGCTCGGAGTTTCGGCTGTTACTGCGTCAGGACAACGCGCTGCGGCGGCTACTCCCCCTCGCTGCCCGGCTGGGCCTGTTGAGCGGCACGGAGCTGGGCCACGCGGAGCAGCGGCTGGCGGAAGAGGAGCGCGCCATGACATTGGCCGAGAGCACCACGATCAAGCCGACCGCGGCCAACCCGGTCCTGGGATCGAGCGCGCCGCTGGAACAGACTGAGCGCGTGGCGACGCTGGCGCGCCGCCCGGGAGTGAGCCTGCGCGATCTATTGACCGCCGCGGGCGCGACCGATTTGCCCGCCGATGAGGCGCTGGCCGCCGCGGAAATAGAATTGAAGTACGACGGCTATATCGCGCGCGAGCGAGCGGCTGCGGAGCGCCTGGGCGAGCTGGCGGCGTTCGCGCTCCCCGCGGACGTCCCCTACCCTGAGCTGCTGAGCCTCTCGACCGAGGCGCGTCAGAAACTGGCGCAGATCAAGCCGACGTCGCTCGCCCAGGCTGCCAGGATTCCCGGCGTGTCGCCCAGCGATCTGCACAATCTGGTTTTCGAGGTGTCCAAGAGGCGCCGGATGGTCGCGTAAGCGCTGCCTGGTCAACAGAGTCGGCCGTCGGGGGCGCATGTTTCACGTGAAACAGGCGCCCTTTCCGTTTCCATGAGCTATCTGTATATTGGGGAGCACAGGAACAGTATTGTTATATAACTCATTATGGAACAACAGCTTACGTAATGTCTCGCGTCATTGCAGTGGCCAATCAAAAGGGCGGCGTCGGGAAAACGACGACCGCGGTGAACCTCGCCGCCTCACTGGCGGCCGCGGAGCGCAAGACGCTGCTGGTCGATGCCGATCCCCAAGCGAACTCGAC
Organism: Gemmatimonadales bacterium; assembly: GCA_035576905.1. GTDB lineage: Bacteria > Gemmatimonadota > Gemmatimonadetes > Gemmatimonadales > GWC2-71-9 > DATLWA01. The sequence continues at coordinate 11,010 of DATLWA010000371.1, read as the reverse complement.
CAGCGGCGTGGGAATCGAGCGCGACCGCATCGAGCGCTCGCTGTACGACGTCTTGATGGACGGCCGTGCCCTCGAGGATGTCGTGTTTCCCCACGTGCACTTCCCCTACCTCGACGTCGCGCCCGCATCGCAGGATCTGGTGGGCGCCGAGCTCGAGCTGGTGAATCGCCAGGGCCGCGAGACGGTGATGCGGCGCGCGCTGCGGGACGTGCGCGAGAAGTACCAGTACATCGTGATCGACTGCCCGCCGTCGCTCGGCCTGATCACCCTGAACATGCTGACGGCCGCCGACAGCGTGCTGATCCCGATTCAGTGCGAATACTACGCCCTCGAGGGGCTGTCCCAGCTCCTGAACACCATCAAGCTGGTGCAACGGAATTTCAACGCGACGCTCGCGATCGACGGCGTGCTCCTGACGATGTACGACGCCCGGCTGAACCTGTGCAAGCAGGTCGCGGACGAGGCGAAGGAGTATTTCGGGTCGCGGATGTTCGCCGTCACGATCCCCCGCAACGTGCGGCTCGCCGAAGCGCCGAGTTTCGGCAAGCCGATCCTGTTGTACGACGTGCAGTCGGTGGGCGCGAAGAGCTACCTCGCGGTGGCGCAGGACCTGATCCACCGCGTCGAGCACGCGCCGTCCTCCCCTGCCCTGTCCGACCTGCCGCTCCCGGAGGTGCCCGCATGACCGAAGCCGCCGCAGGACGTCGTCGCCTGGGCCGTGGTCTCGAGGCGCTGCTCGGCCCCACGCGCGAGGAAGCCGAGCGCGAAGGCAGTCTCGTTGAGCTGCCGGTCACCGCGATCCGGGCCAATCCGTTTCAGCCGCGGCGCGACATCGATCCCGCGGCGCTCGAGGAGCTCAAGTCCTCGATCCGCCAGGCGGGCCTGTTGCAGCCCGTCGTCGTGCGGCCGGCGCCGAACGGCGCCGGGGGTTACGAGCTGATCGCCGGCGAGCGCCGGCTGCGCGCCTGCCAGGCGCTGGGGTGGGAAAAGATTCCCGCGGTGCAACGCGCCGTGGACGACCGGACGCTGTTGACGTTGGCGCTGATCGAAAACCTGCAACGCGACGACCTCTCGCCGGTCGACGAGGCGCGGGGTTACGACCGGCTGATCGCCGAATTCCACCTGACGCAGCAGGATGTGGCCGACGCCGTCGGCCGCGACCGGTCGACGGTGGCGAACGCGCTGCGCATTCTGCGGCTGCCCGAAGCCGTCCTCGCGCTGCTGCACGACGGCCGGCTCACGGTCGGACACGCGCGCGCGTTGCTGGCCGTGGAGGATCCAGCGACGGTGGCGACGCTGGCGCGCGACGCGGCGGCACAGGGCTGGTCGGTGCGCGAGATCGAAGATCGCGTGCGCGGGGGCAGGGCGCCGGAGCGGCGGCCGCGGTTGCGGCGCGGCGTGGGTGTGGCGCCCGAAGTGCGGCGCATCGAGGATGTGTTGCGCCGCCGGCTGGGCACCGACGTGCGCGTCACGTTGCGGGCCAAGGGGAAGGGCCAGATCCACGTCGCGTTTTATTCCAACGACGACTTGGCCCGCGTCCTCGAGCTGATACTGGGCGCGCCGTTCGACGGATGAAGTCGCGCAGCGTCACGATCGTCGTGCACAAAGACGGCGATCTTCGGTCACGGCAGTACCGGGTGCCGGTGCTCGCGTTCGAGGCCGCGAAGTGGACCGCCGGGTTGGTCGCGGTGCTGGTGGTCCTGTTCTTCGCGTTCGCGGGGCCGATCACCCGCGCCGCGATCCAGAAGCCCGGCCTGGAGCGTGAAATCGCGCGGCTGCGCCGCGAGAACAGCCGCGTGCAGCAGCTGGCGGCGGCGCTCAATCGCGCCGACGTGAATTACCAGAAACTGCGGCAGCTGCTGGGCGTGCGGGCCGCGCCGGACCAGGGCGGGGCAGGGGCCGTAGGCGATCTCATGCGCGCCGTACCGGTGAACGCTATCGCGCCGACCGACAGCGTCCATTACGAGGACGGCGCGTCGGTGCCGCGGCACTGGCCGCTGCGGGGCGGTGGCTTCATCACGCGCGGCCAAGTGCGTCCGGGCGACCCGGCCGAGACGCATCCGGGCGTCGATATCGCCGCGCCGCTGGGGACGCCGGTGCGCGCCGCGGGCGGCGGCACGGTCGCCGCGGTAGGGACCGATCCTGATTACGGGTTGTTCGTACTCTTGCGGCATCCCGAAGGGTATGAGAGCATGTACGGTCACGCCTCGCGATTGCTGGTGAGTGAGGGCGAGGTGGTGGCGGCCGGAGAAGTCATCGCGCTGTCCGGCAATTCAGGGCGCTCGACTGCGCCGCATCTCCATTTCGAGATCCGACGGGACGGCAAAACGCTGGACCCGCTCACGCTGGTGAAGGAGGGCAACTGACATGGCGATGTTCACGGAGAAGGGCCATGGCCAAGGCGACGCGGAAGCCGGTCTGTCGATCATCGGGACCGGGATGCGTGTCGTCGGTGACATCACGGCCGAGGGCGTAGTGAAAGTGGAGGGCACGGTCGTCGGGACCGTCCGCGCGGGTCGTCAGGTGCTGGTGGCGAAAGGCGGCACGGTCGAGGGCGACGTGATGGCGCGCGAGGCGATCATCGGCGGGGAAGTCCGGGGCAGCATTCACGCCGACGAGCGCGTCGAAATTCAGACCGCCAGTGTCGTACACGGCGACATCGCCACGAAGCGACTGCTGGTGCAGGAAGGCGGCGAGATCAACGGCGTGATCCGCATGGGCGAAGGGGCCGCCGACGCCAAACGCGGCTCACGGCCTGCAGCTCTAGGTACGGCAAGCACTTCCGCCCCATTCTGAGACCGACGATATCCACATGCCAAATGGCATGTGGATTACTTAAGTCACTGGCGCAAAGTGACTTGAGAAATAGGTTTTGTGGAATTCTTCGTTTCCTGACCTCGAGTGTCGTTTTCGTGTCTCGTTAATGTCAAGATACTGTCAATGCGCCTAGACGCCCTCGTCCAGTATCTCGACGACTACCTCCAAGTGCCGAACACCCGTGACGCGCCCAACGCGCTGAACGGATTACAGGTCAGCAACCGCGGTGAGGTCACCCGGGTCGCGGCGGCAGTCGACCTGTGTCACGCCACCGTCCAGCTCGCCGCGGCACAAGGCGCCAACCTCCTGCTCGTCCACCACGGCTTGTTTTGGGGCGGGCTGCGGCCGCTCGCCGGCGCGATGTACCGCCGGGTCGCAAGTCTCCTCGAGCACGACATCGCCGTTTACGCCTCACACCTGCCGCTCGATCGCCACCCCGACGTGGGCAACAACGCCCTTCTAGCCCGGCGCCTCGGCGTCAGCGTGCGCGGGGCGTTCGGCGAGAGCGACGGTCAAACGATCGGCGTCTGGGGAGAGCTCGAGCTCGCGCGCGACGCGTTTGCGGACCGGTTGGCCGGCGTGCTCGGGGCGCCCGCACGGGCCCTGGCGTTCGGGCCCGACCATGTGCGACGCGTCGGCATCGTCACGGGCGCCGGCGGGTCGCTCATTCCGCAGGCCGCAGCCGCCGGACTCGACACATACGTGACGGGCGAGGGCGCGCATTGGACGTATTTCGATGCCGAAGAGCTGCACCTCAACGTCTATTACGGTGGGCACTACCTCACAGAGACGTTCGGCGTGCGCGCGCTGGCCGAGCACCTCGGCGAACGCTTCTCTCTTCCCTGGACATTTCTCGACCACCCGACGGGACTGTGACGCCGCGGCGCGTCCTGGCGATTCTCGCCACGGCCGAGCTGCTCGCCATGGGTCCGTGGTTCAGCGCATCGGCTGTGGCGCCCGCGCTGGCGCGCGCCTGGCAACTCGGCGCGGCGGGCACGGCGTGGTTGACCGTGTCGGTGCAGTTGGGATTCGTGTTCGGCGCGCTGACGAGCGCCGTCCTGACGCTGGCGGATCGCTGGTCGGCGCGGCGACTCGTGGCGGGCGCGGCGGCTCTCGCCGGCCTGGCGACGGCCGGCGTCACGCTCGCGCCGACTCCGGCCCTGGCGTTGGCGCTCCGCTTTCTGACGGGTGCCGCCCTGGCCGGCGTCTATCCGCCGGGCATGAAGCTCGTGGCGGGCTGGTATCGCGAGCGTCGCGGGCTCGCGATCGGGATTCTCGTGGGCGCGCTGACACTCGGCTCAGCGGGGCCACACCTCGTGCGCTGGCTGGTGCCGGCGGACGCGTGGCGCACGGTCCTGCTGATCGCAGCCGGCGCGGCCGTCGTGGGCGGCCAGCTGGTGTTGCTGGTGCCGGGAGAGGGGCCTTACGCCGCGCCGTCACCACCATTCCGCTGGTCGGCGGCGCCGAGCGTCTTGGGCGACCGCGCCGTCGCCCTCGCCAACGGCGGCTACCTCGGGCACATGTGGGAGCTCTACGCGATGTGGACGTGGCTGCCGGCGTTCGTCGGGGCAAGTGAGCGCGCGCGCGGCGCGGCCGAGGATCACATTGGGGCGGTGGCCGCGCTGGTGACGTTTGTCGCCGTCGGCGTCGGGGCGTTGGGTTGTTGGGCCGGCGGGGCGCTGGCCGATCGCTACGGCCGCACGCGTGTGACCAGCGCGGCGATGACACTGTCGGGGACGTGCGCGCTCGCGGCGGGCCTGGTGTTCGCGCGGCCGCTGCCCGTGCTGGTGGCGCTGCTCGTGGTGTGGGGCATCGCGATCGTCGCCGACTCGGCGCAATTCTCGGCGGCGGTGAGCGAGCTGGCGCCGCGCGACCTCGTCGGCACGGCGCTGACGTTGCAAACGAGCCTCGGATTCCTGCTCACCGCCCTGACGATCTATCTGCTGCCGGCGGTCGCCGCGCGGATCGGCTGGCGCTGGAGCATGAGCGTGCTGGCGATCGGACCGGCGCTCGGCGTGTGGGCGATGATGGCGTTGCGCCGTCGTCCCGAAGCCGCCGCGCTGGCGGGCGGCCGTCGCTGATTCTCACCGCACCACGAACAGCCCGACACTTCCTCCGAACTCATCCGCGACGGGCGTAAAGCCGCCCGGCACGAACCACTCACCGCCATCCAGCCGCACGTTGAGCCGGTGCAGCCCCGGCGTCACCGGCAGCGTCACCGTCCACGTGTCGGCACCCGCGGGCGCGAGTAATACGGGCTGCCAGCCGCTCAAATCGCTCGCGATTTCGACACGCGTCGCCGCGGCGTGTACGACGAACGTGCATGTTCCCGCGGCGCTGGTGAAGTCGATCGAGGCGGGAGCGACAGGCGGATCGGCGGCCGCGGCGTCGCGGTGCGATGCCAACAAGACGCGGGGATCGAATCGTTCGGGGCGCGGCGGACGCAAGCCCACGATCCGCAGGCCGGCGCTGGCGTAGCGCCCGGCGATGCTGCCGCGGGTCGGGTCGGTGGCATAGCGGCCGCCGGCAAAGACCAGCGCGAGGCTCGGCCGCAGCGCGACGACAGCACCGGCCTCGCCATACACGCCGCGACCCGCAAAGCGGCTCCACACTCTGGCGCCCAGCGCCCCATTCAGAGTCACGTTGCCACGGGCCCACTCGCCGAGGCCGCTGAGATCGGTGTAGGTGGTATCGCCGATGCGCGTGGCCGTCATGCTGGCGGTCAGCGTGGCCCCGCGGCGAACGGACCAAACGGCGAGCGTGGCGGCGCTCACAGGCCGCGCCGCACTCCCCAACGCCGTGCCTCCGAACGTCGCGCCGACCCACGCGCCGCCGCCCGGGGCCAGGAAGTGCAGTCGCACGGCCGCGAGCGCGTCGCGGTAGCTGGCGAAGTGCTCGTACCGGCTGGCGCCCGCAGTCGCCGCGAGCTCGCCGCGCCAGCGCCCCAGCGGCGGCGTGAATGCAGAGGCGGCGACCAACCCTTGCGAGCTGCTGTTGCCGGATTCGAAGCGCAGCAACGTGGCGCGGGCGTCGAGGGTGAGCAGACCCTGTTGCCAGCGTGCGGCGGGCGAGAGCGACGCGGCGAACGACGGCAGATAGCCGTCGTAATGGACGTCGGCCGCGGTGAGGTCGACGGCGCCGGTGACCTGACTGACGAGCAGCCCCGGCGCCGCGGCGAGCCCCAGGGCGAGAGGCAGCCAGGCCCGCCGGCGATCCATCACCGGTGAGGCGGCGCTACGGTCGGCGTAGAGGTCGCGCGGACCCCGAAGACCCGGCGTCGGTCGTGAACGCTCCGGCGCCGAGCCGCACGGACGAGGACGCGGCAGCAGCCGCCGGGGCGCCCAGCTCGATGTCGCGCTCGACGTTGCGGCGGAAGGCGAGGAACTGGTCGTCGCCCAGCGAACCCGCCAGCGCGAGGACGGCGGCCGCGGCGGAGTCGGCCGGCACGCCCCGCGCCGTGAGGTCGGCCATGACAGAGAGCGCGATGGTGAGCGGCTGCCGCGGGCGCACGGCGCGCAGGCGTGTCAGCGCCGCGGCCGGCACACCCAAATGAATGGCGCTGGCTCCTGCCTCGAGCTCCGGGGCGGTGGCGCTCGCACCCAGCGCGGCGCGCGCCTCGCGCAAGTTGCCGAGCAGTGTGGTCACCGCGGCGACGATGCGCGGTGCCGGCGCCTGCTTCGCGGCTCCTTCGAGCGCCCGGTCGATCAACGCCTCCGCCGGCACGCCACTCTGCCGGGCGGAATCGACGAGCGCCGCCACCGCGGCGCGTGTCTCCGGATCGAGGCGTTCGAGCCGCGGATCCTGCCCGGCAGCGCGCGCGGCGAGCAAGCCCGCGAGCGCGGCAGCGAGTGCGGCGGTGCGGAATGCGGTCACAGGCTGCCTCCCACAGTGACGACCGACGACGGCGAGCCGAACTCGTCGTCCGGGGCGGGCGGGGCGGAGGGATCGGGCTGCCAGCGTTTGCCGTCGACCACGAACGCGTAGCGATAGCGGCCGGGCGCGAGCGGCACCGTCACGGCCCACAAGCCGCCGGCGGCGGCCGTGTGCAACGGCGTGGCCGATGCGGTCCAGTCGTTGAAGTCGCCGACGAGCATCACGGACGCGGCGCGCGGCGCCACCAGCAGGAACTCGACCGGCGTGCGATCGCCGCCGGCCGGCGGGGTCACCGCCGTGTTGCCGAAACGGGCGGCGAGGAACACGATTGCGGCGAGGCCCGCGGCGGCGGCCAGGCCCGCGAGCGGCGACAGCGCGAACGTGCGCGGCCGGCGCAGCCAGGTCCACGCGCGGCCCAGCGACCCGCCGGGCCGGTGGGCGGGCAAGGTGGCCACGTGCGCCATTACGCGCGCGTCGAGCGCGGGGTCGAGCCGCACCGCCGCCTTGAGGCTGGCGGCGACGCGCGCGGTCACGTCGGTCAGGGTCTCGTCGTCATGTTCAAACACGATCCGTCTCCTTCAACAGCACCCGCAAGCGTTCGCAGGCGCGGAGTACGCGCATCTTCAGGGCCGAGACGCCCGCGCCGGTGAGCGTCGCCATCTCGTCATAGCTCAAGTCTTCCACGTGCCGCAACAGGAACGCCTCGCGATACAGCGGATCGAGTCGCGCGAGCGCCCAGGCGATCTCGGCTTCCCACTCCAGACGCTCGGCCGTCGACGACACCGCGGCCACCAACGACGCCGGCTCGTCGTGCAGCACCACGCGCTCGCGCCGGGCGCGCCGCGCATACGACGTGCGGCAGCGGTTCACCAGGATGCCGAAGAGCCAGGGGCCGAAGCGCTGCGGGTCGTCGCAGCGGGGCAGGGACCGGTACGCGCGCACGAAGGCGTCCTGCACCGCTTCCTCCGCGTCGCCGCGGTCGCCCAGCATGCGCACGGCGTAGCGCGCCAGCCGGTCGCGGTAATGCGCGACGAGGCCGCCGTAGGCCGCCGCGTCGCCCGCCAGGACGCGTCGCACCAGTTCCGCGTCCTTGCTCATTCCTTCACCAATACCCATCTCCGCCTCGCCCCGTCACCTGCGTCTCCCGATTGTGACCGCGGGCCGCGCCGCGCAGGTATTCGCAACGGAACGGCCGTCGCACCGGTCTCATTGATACCCGGGGATGCACATGCGTTTCCGTTTCCTCTGTGCGGCAGGCGTCGGTCTCGCCGCTGCCTGCTATCAGAATGATGTCGTCGGGCCGGCGGCTGACAAGGCCGTCGCGACCGTCACGCTATCCCCGGCCGATACGACCGTGTCCACGGGCGACAGCGTGGAGTTCCAGGCGCTGGTGCGTGACAGCAGCGGCGCGCAACTCACCCTCGGCGTCACCGTCACGTGGTCGGTTTCCGACACGACGGTGGCAGCCATCGTGCTGCGCGGAGCACAGCTTGCGGCCGTACGGGCCCGGGCGCCCGGAACGGACACGCTGTATGCCACCGCGCATGGGAAAGTGGGGCGGGCGACGATCGTCGTGCAGTAGCTTTCGGGTGCCATGGCCTCCCACCACCGGCCGGACGGCCGGTTTCAAAACCCCTGGAGCGACAGGCCGGATCCCGGCTTGCGCGAATTCCTGAAATGGGTGCTGGTCGAGCGGCCACTGCACGGGCGGCCGCCCGACCCGCCGCGCACCGTGTTCGTCCGCGCCACACCCGCCTTCCCCACGCCGCGCGCGCCCGCCGATCGCACCGTCCTCACGTGGGTGGGACATTCGACGTTCCTGCTGCAGATCGGCGGGCTCAACGTCCTCACCGACCCGATGTGGAGCGAGCGGGCGTCGCCCGTGGCCTTCGCCGGTCCACGACGCTGGGTCGAGCCGGGGATCGCGTTCGACGCGCTGCCGCCGATCGACGTCGTGCTGCAGTCACACAACCACTATGACCACCTCGACACCGCGACGGTCCGGCGTCTCGCCGCCGCGCATCCCGCGGCGCAGTGGCTCGCGCCGCTGGGAGTCGGCGCGTTGTTGCGCGACACCGGCGCGCAGCACGTACTGGAGCGCGACTGGTGGGAGGAGCACGTGGTGGGCGGTGTGCGCTTCGTGTGCACGCCGGCTCGCCACTTCAGCTCGCGGCACTTGTTCGATCGTAACGCGACGCTGTGGTGCGGTTGGGCGGCCCTCGCCGCGGGACGGCGCGTGCTATTCGGCGGCGACAGCGCCTACCATCCGGCCTTCGGTGAAATCGGCCAGCGGTGCGGCCCGTTCGATGTCGCGCTGCTGCCGATCGGCGCGTACGAGCCGCGCTGGTTCATGCGGTTCGCGCACATGAACCCCGAAGAGGCGGTGCAGGCGCTGGTCGACCTCGATCCCGCGGGCCGCACCGCGATGGTCCCCATGCATTGGGGCACGTTCAAGTTGACCGACGAGCCGATGGACGAGCCGCCGGCGCGCGTGGCGCGCGCGTGGCAAGCGTCGGGCCGGCCCGCCGACCGGCTGTGGCGCCTGGCGCACGGCGAGACGCGCGTACTCTAGCCGCGCTTGCGGCGCGCGCCTAGTTTCGCCCGATGCGATTCACGCCGTCGTCACTCATCGTCGCGCTCGCCGTCGCCGGGTGCGCGCGCACCCCCGCGCCGCCGCTCGTGGGCCCGTCCTCGGCGCCGGTGTTCGAGCCGCCGCAGCGCGTGGCCCTCGTGACGGCGCCGCGCGGCGACGCCGAATGGCGCGCGCTCGGTAGCGAAGCCGCGCAGCTCCTCTCCCAGTACATCCGGATCAACACGACCAACCCGCCGGGGAACGAGATGCGCGCGGCGCAGTGGCTCGCGGCGGTATTGCGCCGCGAGGGCGTCGAGAGCCAGGTGTACGAGCCGGCGCCCGGAAAGGCCAACCTCTACGCGCGCGTCCGCGGCGACGGCAGTGCCCGGCCGCTGATCCTGCTCAGCCACATGGACGTGGTGCTGGCGTCCCCGGAGTACTGGTCGATCGATCCGTTCAGCGGCGCCATCAAGGACGGCTACGTGTGGGGGCGCGGCGCCCTCGACATGAAGGGCGAAGCGATCACCCAGTTGATGGCGCTCGCCGTGCTGCAACGGGCGCACGTGCCGCTCAAACGCGACATCATCTTTCTCGCGACATCGGATGAGGAGATCGGTCAGGGTGTGGGCGCCGGCTGGATCGCGGCGCAACACGCCGAGCTGGTGCGCGACGCGGAGTTTCTGATCACGGAAGGCGGCACGATCCGCGCCGACGCCGACGGGCACATTGCCTATTACGGCGTCGCCACGACGGAGAAGTCGCCGTTCTGGCTCGACATGGTGGCGCACGGCACCGCCGGCCACGGCTCGCGACCCACGCCCGACAATCCGGTGCACCACCTGGTGCACGCGCTCGATCGCGTCGCGAGCTACCGCACGCCGCTGGTGCTTACGCCCGCGGTCGAGCGGTATCTGAAGGATCTGGCGCGCCTCGAAGCGGATTCCACGCGCCGGGCGTGGTTCGCCAATCCCACCGCGGCGCTGCACGATTCGGAGGCGGTGCGGTTTTTCACGGGCGATCTCACCTACAACGCGCTGCTGCGCAACACCATTTCGATCACCGGGCTCGCCGGCAGCGACAAAACCAACGTCATTCCGCCGGTCGCCCGCGCCGCGATCGACGTGCGGCTCCTGCCGGGGCAGGCGCCCCAGGCGTTCCTCGCGGACCTGGTGCGGCTGGTGGACGACACGGCGATCACGATCCAGCCGCAGGGACCCAACTGGCCGTCGACCGAGAGCCCGGTGGAAACCGAGTTGTTTCGCGCGGTGGTGCGCGCGGCGCGGGCGCGCGATGCCAACGCGCTGGTCACCACGCCGCCGCTCGCGGGCTTCACCGACAGCCACTTCTTCCGCACGCTGGGCATCGCGAGCTACGGACTGTCGCCCTTCCCGCTCGCCGTGGCCGACGCCCGTGGCGTGCACGGCAACGACGAGCGCGTGAGCATCGCGGCGCTCACGTTCGGCGTGCACTTCATGTACGACGTGGTCGTGGGGGTAGCCGCGCGCTGACCCGTCGGATCGTCGCTACGCCAACGACACGACGAAGCGCACGCTGATCGTCTCCGCCGTCTGCGGCGAGACGGTGCAGAAGCAGTCGCGGCCAAGCAGGCGTTTCACGCCGAGCACCTCGGCTTCGGCGATGCCGGTCACGTCGCGATAGGTGATCTCGAGCGTGCGGGTGTCGATCACGCGATACGTGACCGGCCGGCCGAGCAGCCGGTGGTGCGGATCGATGCGCGCGAGCTCGGA
>DATLWA010000370.1:0-3756 GCA_035576905.1 Gemmatimonadales bacterium | reverse complement strand
GCCGGGGTGGTACTCCCGCTCGCTGTGTCCCTTGAGCTGCGACCGATAGAAGTACACGGGACGGAGATTGCCCGTCGCGTACCGCGCCGCCTGATCGTTGAAATGCGGTGAGCGCGGGTCGCCGCTCTCGCCGCCCGCCGTCACCGCCTTGGCCCGCACGCTGTCGCCGAACTCCACCACCGCCAGGAAACTGTTGCCGGAGGAGCCGTACCACTTCCTGGTGTTGGTGTAGGGCCGCGCGCCGAAGGACGCGAGCGATCCCCACACCGCCGACGTGAACGGCACCGGGATACTCGGCCCCGCGTCGTCGAAGCGCGAATCGATGTCGTCGTTAATCCGCTGGAAGCGATTGATGTCGCCCCAGGGCGTCTGCCACTTGCCGTAATCAGCGGTCAGCGTGTCGCACGCCGCGCCCAGCGCCTGGAGCAGCTCGGCCGGCGTCGCGTGTTCGACTGCGTAGTCTGTGGCCGACTTCCCTGCCGTCTGTACCGCCCGCGGCACGTGGCGCGTCACTTCCCTTCCCCAGAACACGGCGAGCGACGTCGCGATCGACGCCGCACCCCAGCGGTAATCCCAGCCGCGCAGCGCGGCGATCTGCTCGGCGTACTTCGCCTTCACCGAGTCCGGCGCCTGATCGTAGGCTTGCAGCAGCCGCGGCAGCATCCGCTCGAACGCCGGCAGATAGCTGTCGAACGCCGCCGCGATCAGCGCGTCCGGCGTGAAGTCCTTCTTGTTCGACAGGACGCGCAGCGCGTGGTAGCCGCGCGGCGTCTCCTCGGTGCCGGTCTCGACATAGCGCGGGAACTCGGCGCGCTTGGGACTGGAGGGCCCCGCCGCCGACCACGGCCAGTTGTTCGAGTTGTAGAGCCAGCCACTCGCGGGATTGAGCAGGCCGGGCGTCTCGGCAACTGACAGCAGGCCGTGATAATCCGTGGCGGGATTGCTGCCATCCACGGGCTCGTTCCAGTCGAGGCTCGTATCGCGGCGCGGGATGTAGTTGGAGTGGAAGTACGCGATGTTGCCCTCGGCGTCGGCGAAGATCGTGTTGTTGGACGAGTTGCTGTGCAGGTCCATGATCTTCTTGAATGCCGCGTAATCCTTGGCCTTGGTGCGCGAATACGACTGGATCAGCGCGTTGATCGGGTTCTGCATCAGGCTGATGCTCACCCAGCGATCGCCGATCTTGCGGACGACGGGCCCGTGCTGCGTGTAGTAGACCGTGAAGGTCTCCTTCGCCATGCCGCTGTCGCTGCGATAGGGCACGGTGATCGTCCGCGCCGTGAGCGGCAGCTCGGCCGTGCCGTGGCGGTAGTAGCGGCGGCCGCCTGAGTCCGCGACGGTCTCGAGAAACTCGTCGATATTGTCCACGCCGCTCGACGTGTGCATCCAGCCGGCCGTCGCATTGAACCCCTGATAGATGAAGATCTGTCCCCACGTCACGGCGCCGTAGACGTCGAGCCCCGCGTCGCTCACCATCTGCAGCTCGGAGCGGAAGTAAAACGACGTGTGGGGATTGATCCATAACAGCGCGTGATGATGCAGCGTGTTCGACGGCGCGATGGCGATGCCGTTGGAGCCCCCGGGCTCGGCCGCCGGATCGTCGTCGTCATCGGCGCCACCGGCCTGCGACGGGATGCTGGTGCCGTAAAACGCCTGCAGCTCGCGCACGCTGATGCGCTCGATGTCGCCGCCGATACTGCCCTCGGTGAACGACAGCGCCATCCACGGCTCGAACCGCGTGATGACGCGCGGCTTCACTTGGGGATGTTTCGAAAGATAGAAGTTCAGCCCGTCGGCCCAGGCGGTCATGAGCTGCTGCAGCCAGGCGGGACTCTTGGCGTAGAGGGCTTTGAGTGAATCGGGATCGATGAACAGCTTCTGGCGCAGGTCCTGATAAATCGCCGACGCGCCCTCCGCCTCGGCCAGGCGGCCCAGGGAGTTCAAGTAATTGGTCTCGACGCGATTGAAGTCGTCCTCGGCCTGCGCGTAGATCATCCCGAACACCGCGTCGGCGTCGGTCTTGCCGTACACGTGGGCGATGCCCCAGTCGTCTCGGATGATGGTGACGTGCTGCGCCTGGCGCGCCCAGCGGGCGGCGTCCTGCGCGCGCACCGTCGGAGGGATGAAGCCGGCGCACCCGGCCGCGACAAGGATCCCGAGGATTTTCATGGCTGTTATCCCTGACTACTTGTCGGGGGGGCGCTGACCGCGGCGCGCGATCGACACGTAGATCGCCGCGTCCCAGGCGTTGTGGATACCGATATATAGAAGGAAGAGCGCCGCCGCGGCCACCAGCACGAGCGCCGTTGCGGGACGCCACCACACTCCGGCGGCGCCGGCCGTCAGGGCGCCGTACGCGAGGAACGGCATGCGCACGTGCCACATGTAATCGTCGGCGATGGGGGTGTAGAGCGTGACCTTGCGCATTTGCATCAGCACCCAGCGCGTGAACACCAGGCCGGCGATGCCGCACGCGCCCACGCTGCCCGAGAGCGTCATCACGCGGTGGCCCGGAGTGGTGAGCAGTGCCGCAATCAGCAGCACGCCCCCGAAGTGCACGATGTTCGGCGTACTGAAGGCGCGTATCGCCTCGACCGTGCCCGCGGCGGGTGCCGTCTCACCGCTCAGCGCGATCACCACGAACATCAGGCCCGTCAGCGCCGCGGCCGACGAGCCGATGATGACATAGAAGCTGTCCCACCCGGCCAGGAGCTCGTGCATGGCGGGAAACTTGTGCTCGAGATGAATCCGGGGCCAGTATTCTCCCATGTCGCGCGCATTCGTCAAAGAAGACTCAGGCGGGCCCGAGCGGCGCTATTTCCTGCCGCCGCGCGATGACCCCAGCTACGACGCCGCGGCGGCGGCGGCCCTGCTCGAGGGCGCCGACGTGGGCGACTCCTACTCGGCCGAGCTGGCGACGGGCTACCAGTGGGGCGAAAAGAAACTCCGCCCGCACGTGGAGAAGATCCTGGCCACCGCGCGGGCGGAGAAGAACGAACGGCTCGAGCAGCTGGCGGAGCGCTTCCTGCGCTAGAACCGCCAGCTCAACGAGAACGAAAACGTGTTTTCCGCCAGACTACTGGTGCTGTTCGCGTATTCCGTCGCGACCATGTGGGGCGATGCGGCGGTTTGACTGTTGTTGAACGTGTGGGCGTACGCGACGTTCACCGTCGTGCCGCCCAGCCGGTACCCGGCGCCCAGCGTCGCCGCGCTCTGCACGATCGCCGGAAAAACCGTGAACAGCCCGCCCGCGGACACCGGGTTGGTCCCGTAGATGCCGCCGGCGCGCAGCGTCAACGCGGACGTCGCGTCGAGCTCCGCGCCCGCCCGCGCCGTCCAGCTGTCCTTCCAGCCCAGGGGCCACGCGGTCCCGAAATTCCCGCTTGCGGGAGTGCCGTTCATCATGATGTTGACGTTGGCATTGCTGCCGTTCGACAGGCGCACCGGCATGTCGCGGAACGCCTGCTTCCAACCGATCCACCCCAGGTCGGCCCCGAGCCGCAACCGTTCGGAGGCGCGGGCGCCCAGCGCCAGCGTGAGCGTCTGCGGCACGCCGATATCCACGGCGGCGCCGAACTTCGTCGCCATGCCGTTCGCGAGATTGATGCCGAAGCCCGCGAGCTGCGCATTGACGGTGGCGGTGTCGCCGCCCTTGGCCGCGACCATCCCCTGGTATAGCTGGCCGAACTGCGCGTTCATGTCCATCGACGCACTGCCGTGGCCCAGCGTCAACGTGGACGGCGCCGTCCAGCCGAG
>DATLWA010000369.1:0-11106 GCA_035576905.1 Gemmatimonadales bacterium | reverse complement strand
GTCGACGCGCGCCTGCAGCACCGACCCCGGCACGTAGAACTTGGTCCGCGGCAGCGGCTTGCCGTCCTGCACCAGGTGATTGAGCACGGGCAGGCCGAGATGGCGCGCGACGACGGTCGAGCTGCCGATCGCGATGATGGTGCCGCCGTCCGCCACGAACTGCCGCAGCTGCGGGACCGTCTGGTCCAAGCTCACCTGGCCCAGCCAGCCGCGGAACTCGGGCGGCACGCGCTGCGGATCGGGATTGCCGAAGCCGCCCTCGTTCGATCCGCTGTCGGGAATCGCTCCCGTCGGGAAAATGATCACATCGAAGCGCGACGATAGCCGGCCGGTGTCGAGCGCCGTGGGATAGACGACCGCGAACGGAAACTCGAAGCGCTCGAGCAGCCAGCGCGTCCAACCGGACGGAATCGATCCGCCGTAGCGATCCCACAGCGCGATGCGCACGGGGCGCAGCGGCAGCGACCCCGCCGGGGGCGCCGTGGCCACGCCGTCGAAGCTCACGCCCAGCTCACGCGCGCACCGCTCCAGGATCGCGACGCTCGCAGGCGTCGCCGGGATGTACACGGTGCCCGCCGCATACGTCTTGCCGTTGGCCGTCAGGGGCTGGTTGAGCCAGGAGACCGGCAGCTGCTTCGCGAGCAAGCGGTTGGTCACCACCGCGCCATCAGTGACGCGATGATCGAGCAGGAAGCCCGCCGCGCCCGTCGCGTTGGCGAGGGTGCCGGGCGGCGGCGTGGTGGTGTCCGTGGTGATCGCCGCGAACGGGCCGTCGAAACCGTCGAGCACGCGATCGAACTGCAGGCCCATCTGATAGGCGAGCGTCCAGCCGGCGTTGTCATACGGCGGGATCGGCGGGCCGCCGGGATACTGGAAGTCGTTGGGGTGGTCCTGCGGCTCGAACATGTCGAGCACGTGGGGGCGGAACGCCTGCGCCGTCTTCACCACGTAGGACCCCGCCGCGTAGTGCTTGCCCGCGACGTCGAAATCGCGCGTGGCGCGCAGTACCGTGATGCCGTTCTTCAGGAGCGTGTTGATGAACTTGGTCGCCGTGGGAAAATCGGGCTGGTCCGCGGGCAGGATGTAGCCGCGCGGATCGCGTTGCGCGGCCTCGTGCAGCATGGCGTAGAACTTGGCCGGCACCACGCCGTTGCCCGCACCGCCGCGGCGGCCGGGAATCGAGTCGGCGGCGCGCTCGCGGGCGGCCGCGTCGCGCACGGCATCGATCATCTGCGGATGGACGGTCCAGCTGTCGGTGTTGCCCGCGGCGATCGCGTGCTTGCCCATCAGGTAGATGTTGTAGAGCAGGGTCTCGCGGTAGCGCGACGCGTAATCGAGCACCGCGCGATTCATGGTCATCGAGTACTCGATCGAGCGCCGAAAATGCCAGCGCTGCGGCGCCACCGGATACGGCAGATCGCCGGTGGGCAGCTGCCGCTCCGGCACGAGCTGGATGTCGAACGGCGTGGGATTGCCGATGGTCTCGGTCAGTAGGCCGATCATGTTGTGGAAGTAGGCGGTGGTGCGCAGCCCGCCGTTCCACCACGTCGAATAGCTCGACCCCGAGCGCATCGTGGCGCCCGGCATGCCCTCGGCCGCGAGCCGTTCGTGCATCGTGGTGCCCACGATCTCCACGCCCAGGGGAATCAGCGGATCGAAGTGATAGTTGAAGGGATCGCGGAACGGCGGCGCGAACAGCACCGCGCCCGCGGGCCCCGTCTGGTGATGGTTGTAGACGATCTGCGGGAACCACTCTTTGAACATCACGTGCGTCATGTTGCGGGTTTCGGGCTGCGTGACCATGTAAAAGTCGCGATTGTCGTCGTGCCCGATGTACTTCTGATAGAGCCGCGGGATCGTGTTGCTGTTGCGCTTGAGGGTGTCGGGCTCGCGCATGTACCACGACGAGACCAGCTCCTGGCCGTCGGGATTGGCCTGCACGGCGAGCAGGATCACGTCGTTGAGAATGCGCCGCGTTTCGGGATCGTTGCGGCTCACCATCTCGTAGACCAGCTCCATCAGCTGGTGGGCGCCGAGGACTTCGGTCGCGTGCAATCCGCCGTCGATCCAGACGATCGCCTTGCCCTGGGCCGCGAGTGCGTGCGCGGCCGAGTCGGACAGGCCCTGGGCCGTCGCGAGGCTGCGCGCGATGCCCTGGTAGCGCGCCAGCAGCTTCTGGTTCTCGGGGCTCGTGATGATCGCCATCAGCTCGGGCCGCCCCTCGGCCGATTTGCCGATCTCCCGCAGGACCATGCGCGGCGACTGCCGTGCCAGCGTGTGCCAGTAGGCCTCCAGCTGCGTGTAGGTCGCGAGGCGGTAGTCGTCCCCGATGTCGAACCCTAAAGCCTGCCGCGGCGTGGTGATGCGGGCCGGGGCGGACAGGGCTTGAGACGGGAGACGAGAGACGGGAGACGTAACCGCGGCGGCAGCCAGCAAGAGACTGGCGATGGGCTTGGTCATAGGGTGGCGAAATTAACCCCGGGCTCGTGGCCCGCCAGTTGCGTCACCGCAACGGTAGCGGGCGTCCGCTCTGGTTGCGAGCACTCGCAGCGGGGTGGAGTTTTGTCGCATGCACTCGCCCGTCCGCTGGATCACTTCCCTCGCCTGTCTGTGTTGTACGTCGCTCCCCGCCCAAGTGCCGGCGTTGCGGACACGCTGGGCGGGGGACGTTTCGGCCAATCGCGTCCTCCCCGAGTATCCGCGCCCGCAGCTCACGCGGTCCGCCTGGGTCAATCTCAACGGCTCGTGGGACTACGCCATCCGCGACTCGGGCGCCGCCGCGCCGGCGACGTTCGACGGGACCATTCTCGTCCCCTTCCCGGTCGAATCGCAGCTCTCGGGTGTGACTCGCGTGGTGACGCCGGCGCAGCGCCTGTGGTACCACCGGCGGGTGCAGCTGCCGGCGGCCCGCCCGGGATCGCGCTGGCTGTTGCACTTCGGCGCGGTCGATTGGGACGCGACCGTGTTCGTGAACGGGCAGCGCGTGGGCGAGCATCGCGGCGGCTACGATCCGTTCACGTTCGACGTCACCGACGCGCTATACGCCACCGGCGAACAGGACCTGGTCGTGTCGGTGTGGGACCCCACCGACTCGGGCGGCCAGCCGCGCGGTAAACAGGTCGCCAAACCCGGGAGCATCTGGTACACGGCGGTCACCGGCATCTGGCAGACCGTGTGGCTCGAGCCCGTGCCCGCGCGCTACATCGCGGCGCTCGACATCACGCCGGACCTCGCGCACGCGCGCGTCGCGGTGCGCGCCGACGTACCGGGCGCGGAGCCGGTGGCGCTCGATGTGGCGGTGCTCGCGGGCGGGACGGTGGTGGCGCGCGCCAAAGGACGGAGCGATTCGAGCGCCGCCCTGACGGTGCCGAACCCGCGGGCGTGGTCGCCGGACCGGCCATACCTGTACCGCCTCGCCGTGCGGCTCGCGACGGGCGATTCGGTGGGCAGCTACTTCGGCCTGCGGTCGATCGCGGTCGGCAAGGACAGCGGCCGGATGCCGCGGTTGCTCCTCAACGGCCGGCCGCTGTTCCAGTTCGGCCTGCTCGATCAGGGGTGGTGGCCCGACGGCCTGTACACGGCGCCCAGCGAAGCCGCCCGGCGCTTCGATCTCACGACCGTGAAGCGCCTCGGCTACAACATGCTGCGCAAGCACGTGAAGGTGGAGCCCGAGCGCTGGTACTATCTCGCCGATTCGCTCGGCATTCTGGTGTGGCAGGACATGCCTTCAGGTGACAACCGCACGGCGCCCGAGCGCCGCGAGTTCGCCGACGAGCTGGCGCGAGTGGTGGCGGCGCTGCGCAACCACCCGTCGATCGTGATGTGGGTGCCGTTCAACGAGGGCTGGGGCCAACACGAGACGCCTGCGACCGTGGCGTGGCTCGAGCAGCACGACTCGACCCGCCTCGTGGACAACGCCAGCGGCTGGACCGATGCGAAAGTGGGCGCAGTGCACGACGTGCACGCCTACCCCGGCCCCGGCGCGCCTGCGCTCGAGCAGACCCGCGCGGCGGTGTTGGGGGAATTTGGCGGCCTGGGCCTGCCGCTCGAGGGACACACCTGGATCCAGAAGGAAAGCTGGGGCTATCGCACCTTCCCGACGCTCGATTCGCTCGGCGCGGCGTACCGCGCGCTGCTGGCGCGGCTCAGTCCGCTGCGCGCCGACGGACTCGCGGCCGCGATCTACACGCAGCTCACCGACGTGGAGCGGGAAGTCAACGGCATCATGACGTACGATCGCGCGGTGGTGAAGCTGCCGCCCGACGCTGCCGCCCTGCACCGCGCGCTCTACGGGCCGACGCCGGTGCTGCATCACGTCGTGCCGACGTCGGAGCAGGTGCCGCAAGACTGGCGCTATACGACCACCGCCCCGCCCGCCGATTGGTTCGCAGCGGATTTCGACGACCGCGGTTGGGCCAGCGGCCCGGCCGGATTCGGCACGGCCGGCACGCCGGGGGCAATCGCGCGGACCACCTGGAACAGCGCCGACCTCTGGATCCGCCGAACGTTCACGCTCGCGAGCGTGCCGGCGCATCCGCACCTGCGCCTGCATCATGATGAAGACGCCGAAGTGTACGTGAACGGCAAGCTCGTCGGCCGCTATCCGGGCTGGACGGCCACGTACCTCGAGGAGCCGCTGGACGCCGCGGCGGCCGCCGCGTTCCATGCGGGGAGCAACACGTTCGCGCTGCACGTGCACCAGACCGAAGGGGGGCAGTATCTCGATGCGGGACTGGACGACATCGCGGACCGCGGCGCGCAGGCGAGCCCGACGGCACCGGAACAAGGAAGCAGCGTGAGTCGCGCGCTCTTCGGTACGACCGCGGGCGGCGCCGCCGTCGATGCCTACACGCTGGCCAACGCGCACGGCATGAGCGTGCGGGTGTTGACCTACGGCGCCGTCATTCAGTCGCTCGTGGTGCCCGACGCGCAGGGCCGCCCGGCGGATGTGGTCCTGGGCTTCGACGATCTCAAGGGATACGAAACGCAGTCGCCGTACTTCGGCGCCATCGTGGGGCGCTATGCCAATCGCATCGCCGCCGGCCGCTTCACGCTGGATGGCACGACCTACCGGCTCGCGACCAACAACGGGCCCAACCACCTGCACGGCGGCGTGCGCGGATTCGACAAAGTGGTATGGGGCGCGGAGCCGTTTCAGCACGGCGACAGCGTCGGCCTGGCGCTCACGCACACGAGTCCCGACGGCGACGAGGGATACCCCGGCGAGCTGCACGTGCGCGTGACCTATACGCTCACGCCGGACAATCATATCGTGATCGGCTACGAGGCGACGACGACGCGCGCCACGCCCCTGAACCTGAGCCAGCACGCCTATTTCAACCTGGCGGGGGCGGGCAACGGCGACATCCTCGACCACGTGCTGCAGATCGACGCCGCCCGGATCACGCCCGTGGACTCAGGGCTCATCCCCACCGGTCGCCTCGCGCCCGTGGCGGGCACGCCGTTCGACTTCCGCGTGCCGACGGCGATCGGCGCGCGCATCGCGGCAGCGGACACGCAGCTGGTGTACGGAAAAGGCTACGATCACAACTTCGTGCTGACGCGGGGCCCCAAGCCGGGCCTGGCGCATGCGGCGCGGCTGGTGGATCCCGCGAGCGGGCGCACGCTCGACGTCACCACTACCGAGCCGGGTATACAGTTCTACTCCGGCAACTTCCTCGACGGCACGATCCGCGGCAAAGGCGGCATCACGTACGGGCACCGCGCGGGCCTCTGCCTCGAGACGCAACATTTCCCCGACTCCCCCAATCACGCGGCCTTCCCGAGCACGATCCTGCGGCCGGGAGCGACGTACCGCTCGCAGACCGTGTGGGCGTTCGGGGCTCAATAACCCACCTGGAGGACCCATGAAAGTCCACCGTCTCGCTCTTCCTGTGGCGTTCCTCGCCGCCGGGCTCGCGGTACCGCGCCTGGCGCGCGCGCAGGAGACCGCGTCCGACTCGCTGCTCACGGTCGATCACTATCTCGACTGGGAACAGGTGGCGGACCCGCAGCTCTCGCCCGCCGGTACGCAGATCGTGTACACGCGCCGCTACGTCAACAAGCTCGAAGACAAGTTCGAGTCGGCACTGTGGATCATGAACGCCGACGGCTCGCGGAACCGCTTCCTGGTGAAAGGCGCGGGCGCGCGCTGGTCGCCCGACGGCACCCGCATCCTGTTTACGGCGGACGGCGATCCCAAAGGCACGCAGCTGTTCGTCCGCTGGATGGACGCGGAAGGTGCGACGACCCAGATCACGCACGTGACGGAGACGCCGGGCAACCCCGCCTGGACGCCCGACGGCAAGGCGATCGCGTTCACCATGTTCGTGGCCGACGAAACGCCGTGGCGCATCAGCATGCCGGCGGCGCCCGAAGGCGCCAAGTGGACCCCCGCCCCGCGCATCGTGGACCGGCTGCACTACCGCCAGGATCGCGTCGGCTTCACCGACCAGGGCTTCACCCATCTCTTCCTCGTGACGGCCGACGGCGGCACGCCGCGCCAGCTGACCCAGGGGAAATGGAACGTGGGCGCGCGGTCGGAGCTCGCGGGCGGCGCGGGCTTCGACTTCACGCCCGACGGCCGCACGATCGTGTTCGACGGGCTCACCAACACGGACGGCGACGATCACTACCAGGACGCGCAGCTGTACGCGCTGGACGTGGCGAGCGGTGCGATCCGGCCGCTGACGCATCGCAACGGCTTCTTTGCGAACCCGGAAGTCTCGCCCGACGGCAAGCAGGTCGCGTTCGCGGGCTACGATTCCACGCCCCACACGCATACGACGGCGGACCTGTGGGTGGTCGGCCTCGACGGCTCGGGGATGCGCGATCTGACGCACGACCTGGACCGCGATCCCAACGAGCTGCGCTGGGCGCCCGACGGCAGCGGCGTCTACTTCAGCGCCGGCGACAAGGGCGCGATCAACGTCTATTTCGCGAGTCTCAAAGGCGGCGCCACGCCGGTGACGACGGGGGCGCAGGTGCTGTCGCTGTCGTCGGTGGCGCGGGACCTCACCGCCGTGGGCCTGCGCAGCGATGCCAGCACCCCGCCCGACGTCGTGCGCTACAACCTCAAGCGGCCGGGCGCGCCGGCGCGGCTCACGGCCGTGAACGACGACGTGCTGCAGAACAAGCGGCTCGCCAAGGTGGAGGAGGTGTGGTACGGCTCGAGCGGCGGCGCGCGGGTGCAGGCGTGGATCGTGAAGCCGCCGGCATTCGATCCGGCGAAGAAGTATCCGTTGATTCTCGAGATTCACGGCGGGCCGTTCGCGATGTACAACGTGGGCTTCAGCTACATGTTCCAAAATTTCGCCGCCGACGGCTACGTGGTGCTGTTCGTCAATCCGCGCGGCAGCACGGGCTACGGCACCGCCTTCTCCAACGGCATCGACCACAACTATCCCGGCCCCGACTACGACGATCTCATGGCGGGCGTGGACACGGTGGTGGGCCGCGGCTACATCGACACCAAGCGGATGTTCGTCTCGGGCTGCTCGGGCGGCGGCGTCCTGTCGAGCTGGGTGATCGGCCACACGACGCGCTTCGCCGCCGCGGCGGTGCGCTGTCCGGTGATCGACTGGATGAGCATGGCGGGCGAGACCGACATCCCGCTCTTCACCTACAGCTTCTTCGACGCGCCGTTCTGGGACAAACCGGAGCAGTGGCTGGCGCACTCGTCCCTGATGTACGTGGGCAAGGTCACGACACCCACGCTGCTGATGACGGGCGAGCTGGACCGGCGCACGCCGATCCCGCAGTCGGAGGAGTATTTCGCGGCGCTGAAGGTGCGCCACGTGCCGGCGGTGCTGCTGCGGTTTGCGGGTGAGTTCCACGGCACGGGCTCGAAGCCCTCGAACTTCATGCGGACGCAGCTCTACATGATGAGCTGGTTTCAGAAGTGGAGCGGGACGCAGGGCCCGCCGGCGACGACGAGCGGGAACAACTAAGAAAAAGTGCGGGGTGCGGGGTCGCCTGCGGCGGCAACCACGCACCCCGCACCACGCACCGCTTTACTGTACGGCGTTCACCATGTCGAAGATCGGCAGGTACATCGCGACCACCATGCCGCCGACGATGACGCCCAGCACGACGATCATGATGGGCTCCATGATGGAGAGCAGCGCGCTCACGGCCGCGTCCACCTCGTCGTCGTAGAAGTCGGCGATCTTGGAGAGCATCTCGTCCAGGCCGCCCGTCTGCTCCCCCACCGAGATCATCGAGATCACCATCGGCGGAAAGACCTTGGACTTGGACAGCGGGCCCGCGATGGTTTCGCCGCCCGCGATGGACGCGCGCGACTCCATCACCGCGTTGTGGATCACCATGTTGCCCGCGGTGCGGGCCGTGATCTCGAGCCCGTCCAGGATCGACACGCCCGAGGAGACCAGCGTGCCCAGGGTGCGCGTGAAGCGCGAGACGGCCGACTTGCGCAGCACGTCGCCCAGGACGGGCGCTTTGAGCAGCAGGCCGTCGATCTGCAGCTTGCCCGGGACGGTCTTGTACCAGCGGGTGATGCCGAAGATGATGCCGCCGATCGCCAGGATGATGGCCCACCAGTAGTGCGACAGGACGAAACTGGCCCCGATCACGATGCGGGTGGGGAGCGGCAGCTGGATGCCCGCCGACGCGAACATCTTCTGGAACGTCGGGATCACGAAGATCAACAGCACCGCGATGGCGATCGTCGCGACCGACATGATCACGCCGGGATAGATCATCGCGCCCTTCACTTTGCGCACGATGAGGTCGTTCTTTTCGAGGAATTGCGCCAGGCGGACGAGAATGGTGTCGAGAATACCGCCCGCCTCGCCCGCGGCGACCATGTTGACGAACAGATCCGAGAACGCCTTGGGGTGCTTGCGCAGCGCGTCGGCGAGGGTGTGCCCGCTCTCCACGTCGTACACCACGGCGCGGAGCACGTCCGCCAGCGCTTTGTTCTCCGTCTGCTGCGCCAAGATGTCCAGCGCCTGCACCAGCGGCAAGCCCGAGTTGATCATGGTGGCGAACTGCCGGGTCATGATCACGATGTCGCGGGTCTTGATGCCGCTGCCGAACTTGAAACTGAGCTTCAGCTCTTTGGGCGCCTGCCGCACCTGCACCACCACCATCTTGTTCTTGCGCAGGTGCGCGATGACGTCATCACGCGTGGGCAGATCGATCTTGTCCTGAACCAGATCGCCCTTGAGGTTGCGCGCGGTAAACTCAAAGACCGGCATGGGTCACTCCCCGACGCGCGTCAACGGCGCGCGGCGACTTTGGGCTGACCGGCCTGGGGGCCGGCCGGCACGGGACCGTCTTTTTCGTCCATCGGCGCCTCGCCGATCATCCGGAGGAACTCGTTGGGGTTGCTCGACACGCGGAGGCACTCTTCCTTGACGACTTCGCGATTCATGTAGAGCTGGTACAGCGCGTCGTTGAGCGTCTGCATACCGTGCTTCTTACCGGCCTGCATCATCGACGGGATCTGCTCGACTTTGTCGTCGCGAATCAGCGCGCGGATGGCGGGTGTCACGACCAGAATCTCGGCCGCCATGACCCGGCCTTTCCCCTTGGCCTTCTGCAACAGCGTTTGCGTCACGACGCCCTCGAGCACGAACGACAGCTGCGTGCGGATCTGCGTCTGCTGGTGCGACGGGAAGATGTCGATGATGCGGTTGATCGACTCCGCCGCCGAGTTGGTGTGCAGCGTGGCGAACGCCAAGTGTCCCGTCTCGGCGATGGTCAGCGCCGACGACGTCGTCTCGAGGTCGCGCATTTCGCCGACCAGCACGACGTCGGGGTCCTGGCGCAGGGCGTACTTGAGGGCGGCGGAGAAGCTGAGTGTATCGGTCCCGACCTCGCGCTGATTGACGATGCATTTCTGGTGCTTGTGGATGAACTCGATCGGGTCTTCCACCGTGATGATGTGGCCCGCCAGCTCCTTGTTGATCTTGTCGATCATCGCCGCGAGCGTGGTGCTCTTGCCCGAGCCGGTGGGGCCCGTGACCAGGACCAGGCCGCGCGGCTTGTCGGCGAGATGGGCGACGACCGCGGGCAGGCCGAGATCGTTGAACGTCTTGACGTTGAACGGGATCTGCCGGATCACCACCGACACGCAGCCGCGCTGCTTGAACACGTTGCCGCGGAACCGCGCCAGGTTCTGAATGCCGAAGGAGAAATCGAGCTCGTTTTCCGTCTCGAACCGCTTCTTCTGGTTTTCCGTCAGCACCGAGTACGCGAGCGACAGCGTGTCCTTGGGCGTGAGCTGCTCGTCGCTCGTGGCGCTGATAATGTCGCCGTCGACGCGCAGCTTGGGCCGCTCGCCCGCTACGATGTGCAGGTCGGAAGCGTCCTTCTCGATCATCTCTTCGAGCAGCGCGCGCAGGTTCACCGGCATCGATCAGTCTCCTTCATCCAGCAGCGGTTTCCTTGATGACTTCGTCGAGCGTCGTGACACCCTTCTTGACCTTCATCATGCCGTCCATGCGGAGCGTCAACATGCCCTCCGACACGGCCAGCTCGCGCAGCTCTTCCGTGGAAGAGCCTTTGAGAATGCCACGCCGCACCGCCGACGACAGCGACATCACTTCGTACAACCCCTGGCGTCCCTTGTACCCGGACCCGGCGCACGTATCGCAGCCGGTGCCCTTGAAGAAGGGACCCACCTTCTTGTCGATCCCGAAGGCGTGCATCTCTTCCGCCGTGTACTCGTGCTCCTGCTTGCAGTCCTTGCAGATGCGCCGCACCAGCCGCTGCGCCACGATCAGGTTCACGGCGCTGGCGACGTTGAACGGCTCGATGCCCATGTCCACCATACGGGTGATGGTGGACGGCGCGTCGTTGGTGTGCAGCGTCGAGAGCACCAGGTGGCCTGTGAGCGCCGCCTTGATCGCGATCGAGCCCGTCTCGAGGTCGCGGATCTCGCCCACCATGATGATGTTCGGGTCCTGGCGCAGAAACGCCTTCAGCGCCGCCGCGAACGTCATCCCCACCTCGTTGCGGACCAGCACCTGATTGATGCCCATCAGGTTGTACTCGACCGGGTCCTCGGCCGTCATGATGTTGACGTCCGGCACGTTGATCTTGGAGAGGGCGGAGTAGAGCGAAGTCGTCTTGCCGCTTCCA
>DATLWA010000368.1:0-8499 GCA_035576905.1 Gemmatimonadales bacterium | reverse complement strand
ATGGAGAGCGTCGGCAGCCATAACTCCTCCTGCTGTAGCGCGTCGCGCAGCTCGCGCAGGGCGCGAAACGTGCGGCGCTGGATCGCGACGTCGTCGGTGAACGGCGCCAGCGTCATCAAACCCTCGAGGCGCAGATGCGCGAGCCCCGCCACCTGTCGCGCGAGTGCCGGCGCCTGCTCCGGCGCGCACCCGCTTTTCTGCGTTTCCCCCGCCACGTTCACCTGCAACAAGACACGTAGCGTTGTGTTCGCCGCCGCGGCGCGGCGGTCCAACTCTGCGGCCAGGTCGGCGGCGTCCAGCGACTGCACCACCGCGAAGCGGCCGGGCACGAGCTTGGCCTTGTTGCGCTGCAGGTGCCCGATCAGGTGCCACGTGGCGCCCGCCGTCTCCGGCGCGGCCATCTTGTCGAGCGCTTCCTGCACGCGGTTCTCACCGATGTCGGTGAGTCCCGCCGCCAGCGCCCGGGCCACCGCGTCCGCCCCGAATCCTTTCGTCACCGCGACGATGGTGACCGGGTGCGTCCACCCACCCGCCGCCTGCTGCCGCGCGATTTCCGCGCGTACGTGGTGCAAGCGCTCGGGCAGAGCCCCGAAATTCATAACCGGGGATAATACCCGCGAGGGGGGCTGGAATCTAGCGGCGGCGCCGAGCGGGCGGCGGCGCGGGCCGTGGGGCCCGGGCCGCGGAATCGAGCGCGTGGACGAGGCCCGCCAACTGGGGCGACGGCGAGAGCGCCAGCGCCCGCGCCAAGCGGCGCGCGGCTTCCGCGACGTCGCCCGCGCGCTCGGCCACCGCGCCGAGCTCCACGTACGGGCCGGCGAACGACGCCGCCATCTGCCGCGCCCCGCCCTCGATCCCGCGCGCGTGGGCGAGCCCGCCGTAGTGATACACCGAATCCAGCAACCACGCGGTGCGCGCCGTGTCGAGCCCGCCGGAATCGAGCGCCGGCACGATGCCCGGCTGTTGCAGCGCGTTCGGCACCACGCGCAACACGAGCCCCTGGCGCACCAGATGCTGTCGCAGATCGATGCCGTCGGGTCCCGCGAACGCGAAGTACACGCCGCGAAACGGCAGCTGCTGCACGGTGATGACGAGCATCGCTTGATCGCGCACCAGCAACACCTGCCCCGGCGGGAGCTGCAGCTCCAGCCCGGCGCCGCGGAACGTGCCGCCGCGGCCCACGCGCACCGGCGCGAACTGCGCGATCGATGAATCGGGGAGGTCGATCACCGGCTGGCGCGGTTCGTCGCCATGGAGGACGACGTACGGCGACAGCGCCGCGGTCGTATCGAAGCGCCCGGGCGGGTGGTCGCGCAGGCTGCGCAGGTACCAATCGGTGTTGGCGAGCGAGAGGTTGACCACGGTGACGTCGCGCCGCAGTCCTTCGACCTGTTGCGCGTACCACAGCGGGTACGTGTCGTTGTCGCCCTGCGTGAACAACACGCCGTACGGCTCGACCGACTGCAGCACGTTCCAGGCGACGTCGCGCGCCAGCGTCGCATCGGGCCCGCGCCGGCTGGCGGCGCTCCAGTTCCCCACGAGCGGCAGCAACAGCACGGTCGCGACGGCCGCGCGCCACTGCGCGCCGAACTGCTCGGCGACGGCGCGCGCCACCGGCACGAGGCCCACGCCCGACGCGAGCGCCCAGGCGAGGAAGCTCACCGTGAAGAAGTAGTCGCGCTCGCGCACCTCGTGCTGCGTCCAGCTGGGGTACTGGCCCCAGAACAGCGAGTACCCCGGCTTGAAGTTCATGTAGACGACGAGCCCGAAGCCGGTGACGAGCCAGACCATGCCGAGCAGCAGGAAGATCGCGCGGTCGCGACGGTACAGCTCGGTGAATCCGACGGCGCCGAGCACCGCGAACAGCGCCGTGGCGAACACCGCACCGGGCCCGAGCGCGCGCCCCCATTGCCAGTTGAAGTACTGGGCGTAGTTGACGATCTGCTGCGCGAAGATGACGAGCGTACGGCCGGGGTTACCCGTGCCGTGGGTGACCAGCGGATTGTCGAGCGGGCTGCGCACCGGGTACTGCACGCGGTGGATCACGCCGAGCAGGCGATTCCACGTCTCGGGGTCGGCGGAATCGAGCCAGGGGTTCTGCGCCGAGCGGATATAGAGGAAGAGGTACGTCGAGACGCCCACCGCGGCGACCACGAGCGCCGCGGCCGGAAAGAACCACGCTTTGGTCTTGACGCCCCAGCCCAGCGCGGCCGCGACCGCGATCACCCCCACGACGGTGAGCCACGTGCTGCCCAGGCCCAGCGCCACGAGCAACGCCCACACGCCCGTGACGCCGCCCCACACCGCCCAGTCGCGGTCGCGCTCCACGGGGTCGGCGGCGGGCGACTGACGCAACACGTGCCACACGAACAAGGACAGCGCCGGCCCCACGAGCAGCGTGAGCAGGTGCGTCCCCTCGGCCAGGCCGAGCACGTACACCGCGAGCAACAGCAGGCGGGCCGCACCGGGCTCGGCGCGTTGGTCGCGCCAGCGCAGCGCCAGCCACGCGATGCCGGCGATGCCGGTCGTGGCGAGCGCGTACACCTCCGTCTCGTTGCTGTTCTGCCAGTGCGTGTATGTGAACGCTGCGAGCAGCGCGGCCGCGGCCGCGCCGGCCATGCGGGTCAGCGGCGCTTCTCCCGCCAGCGCGCGCTCGGCGATCAGATAGAAAAATCCCGCGGTCACCGCGGACGACACGGCGGAGAGCAGATTCAGCCGCCACGCGTAGTTGCCGAAGAACACCAGCTGGCCCCACACGTGGCCCAGCAGCACCACGAGCGGCGTGCCGGGCGGGTGCGGAATGCCGAGCGTGCGCGCGGCCGTGAGAAACTCGCCCGCGTCCCACAGGGTGACGGTGGGCGCGAGTGTCAGCAGGTAGACGAGGAACGCGACGGCCCCGACCGCGAGCGCCGCGCGATAGTTGGGACGCACTAGTGCGCGGAAACCGCGATGTGTTCAGTGCCCTCGAGGTGCGACACGGCGCCGGAGAGCAGATCGCGCACCTGTTGCGCGGTGAGCGGGCGGTGCAGCACGCCGTGGCTCGCGACGGAGATGGTCGAGGTCTCTTCCGACACCACCAGCACGGTCGCGTCGGTCTCTTCCGACAGGCCCAGGGCGGCGCGGTGGCGCGTGCCGAGCGACTTGTCGGCCACCTTGAACTGCGTGAGCGGCAGGACGCAGCCCGCCCCGATGATGCGGTCGCCGCGCACCAGCACCGCGCCGTCGTGCAGCGGCGAGTAGGGCGTGAAGATCGTGGTCACCAGGTCGGCTGAGACCTTGGCCTCCATCGGCACGCCGGTGGTGATGAACTCCTCGAGGCCGATGTCGCCTTCGACGGCGATGATGGCCCCCGTGCCCGCGCGCGACAGCCGGTCGAGCGCCTCGGCGATTTCTTCGGCCACGCTCTGGCGGTCGCCCTTGGCGAAGGCGCGCATGAAGCGCGACTGGCCCAGGCGCGCCAAGGCGTTGCGCAGCTCGGGCTGGAACACGACCACCGCCACGAACGCGCCGTAGGTGAACAGCAGGCCCAGGAGCGTCGAGATCATGGTGAAGCGCGCGAACAGCGCTAGGAAGTAGCCGATCGAGAGGAAGACGAGGCCGACCAGGATCTGGATCGCCCGCGTGCCCACGAGGAACAACAGGAAGCGGTACACGACGAACGCGACGAGGAGGATTTCCACCACGTCGGGCCAGGGCTTCGGCGCCAGAAACTTGAAGACGTCGAGATTCATCCGGGGGTGCCCACCGCGTGCGCGAGGGTGAGGGCCTCGCGCGCCAGCGCCGCGTCGTGCACCCGGAAGATTCGGGCGCCGCGCTCCCACGCCAGCGCACAGGCCACCGCCGTCGCGCGGTCGCGGTCCTCCACCGGACGCCCGGTGGCCGCTCCCAGAAACCGTTTGCGCGACGGTCCGACCGCTACAGGATACCCTAGCGCGGCGATCGTTGCCAGTTCATCGAGCAGCCGGAGGTTGTGCGCCGGGGTCTTGGCGAACCCGAATCCCGGATCCACCACGATCCGCTCGCGCGCAATGCCGGCGCTTTCGGCCCGCGCCGCGGCGCCGGCCAGCTCGGCCGCCACCTCCGGCGCCACATGCGTATAGGTCGCGAGCCGATCCATGGTGTCGGGCGTCCCCCGCATATGCATCACGATCAGCCCCGCCCCGGCGCTGGCGACGGTCTCGCCGACGCCTGAGTCGAAGGCCAGGCCCGAGACGTCGTTGACGGCCACGGCCCCGGCGTCCAACGCTCGTCGCGCCACCTCGGCCTTGCGGGTGTCGACGGTGACGAGCCCGAGCTGGCGACGCGCCAGCTCGGCGATCACCGGCACCACGCGGGCGATCTCGTCGGCCACGGGCACGACGCCCGCGCCCGGCCGCGTAGACTCACCGCCGACGTCGATCAGCTGGCAGCCATCGGCAATCAGCTTTTCGGCGTGCGCGACGGCCCGATCGGTATCGGAGAATTTCCCGCCGTCGGAGAATGAATCGGGTGTGACGTTGAGAATGCCGAGGATCACCGGGCGATCGAGGGCGACGGTCGTACCCCGGACTTCCCACGCGCGCGGTGGATCGGCGAGCGCCACGAGGAACCGCGCCAACTCGGGCGACAGCCCGGCCAACATCTCCGGCACCCGGTCGGGACGCGCTAGGGGCGCGAGCCGGCTCGCGGCGGTGGCGATCAGCGCCCAGCCGTCGCCGGTGAGCACGTCGGCGCCGGACTTAGTGCTCCAATGCACCAGGCCTTCGCGTTCGGTTGCGTCGATGTCTTCGAGGAGTACGACGACGGCTTGCACGCCGGTGGCGGCGAACCAGGAGGCCTGGGGCTCCCACCCGCGCGCCGCGAGCGCCGCGCGCACCGCTTCCGGTGTGTGCGCGGCGAGCGCGGTGAGCTTCACGCCCCGGCGGGCTCCGGCGGCGGATTGCCCAGCACGGGCCCGAGACCCGGCGCGGGCGCGCGGTCCTTGACCGGACCGGGACCGCGGGGCGCGGGCGTGACGGGCGGCGCCTGCGGCGGCAGCGGCTTGCCCGCCACCACCAGATCGACTTCCTCGCGGTCGAGCGTCTCGCGCTCGAGCAGCGCGGCCGCGACCCGGTCCAGCGTGTCACGGTTGGCCGTGAGGATCTCCGTAGCTTTGCGGTAGGCATCGCCCAGGATGCGCTTGAGCTCGGCATCTACCAACTCGGCGGTGTGCTCGGAGATTTCCCGCCGTTGCATCACTTCGCGCCCCAGGAAGATCTCGGCCTCGCGGTCGCCCACAGCCACGGGACCGACGGCGTCGCTCATGCCGAACTGCGTCACCATGCGGCGCGCCAAGTCGGTCGCCTGCTGGATGTCCTGCGCCGCGCCGGTGGTCACCTTGTCCGCGCCGAAGACCAGCTCCTCCGCCACACGGCCGCCGTACGCCGTCGCGAGGCGGCTGTGGATGTACTGCTTGGTGTAGTTGTGGCGGTCTTCCTCGGGCAGCCAATGCGTGATGCCGAGCGCCCGGCCGCGCGGCACGATCGTCACCTTGTGGAGCGGATCGGAGCCGGGCACGCGCAAGCTCACGAGCGCGTGACCCGCTTCGTGATAGGCGGTGAGTTTCCGCTCTTCATCGGTGAGCACGAGGCTCCTGCGCTCGAGGCCGAGCATGACCTTGTCCTTCGCGTCCTCGAGGTCCTGCATGTCCACCTGCGCCTTGCTGCGGCGCGCGGCGAGCAGGGCCGCCTCGTTGACGACGTTGGACAGCTCGGCGCCCGACAGTCCGGGCGTGCCGCGCGCGATGCGCTCCATGTCGACGCCCGCCGCGAGCGGAATCTTGCGCGAGTGCACGCGCAGGATCTGCTCGCGGCCTTTCACGTCGGGCATGTCGACCACGATCTGGCGGTCGAAGCGGCCGGGCCGCAGCAGCGCCGGATCCAGTATATCCGGCCGGTTGGTGGCGGCGAGCAGGATGACGCCTTCGTTCGACTCGAAGCCGTCCATCTCGACGAGCAGCTGGTTCAGCGTCTGCTCGCGCTCGTCATGGCCGCCGCCCAGGCCCGCGCCGCGGTGGCGGCCCACGGCGTCGATTTCGTCGATGAAGATGATGCAGGGTGCGTGGGCCTTGCCCTGCTCGAACAGGTCGCGCACGCGCGAGGCGCCCACGCCCACGAACATCTCGACGAAGTCCGAGCCCGACATCGAGAAGAACGGCCGGCCCGCCTCCCCCGCCACAGCCTTGGCGAGCAGCGTCTTGCCCGTGCCCGGCGGCCCGATCAGCAGGCAGCCCTTGGGCAAGCGGCCGCCGAGCCGCTGGAAGCGCTGCGGATCCTTGAGGAACTCGATGATCTCCTCGAGCTCCTGTTTGGCTTCATCGCAGCCCGCCACGTCGGCGAAAGTGACTTTGGGCGTGTCGCCCGTGAGCAGCTTGGCCTTGGACTTCCCGAAGGCGAAGGCGCGGTTGCCGCCCTGTTGCATCTGCCGCAGCATGAAAATCATCAGGCCCGCGATCAACAGGAGCGGCCACAGGTTCATCAGGAGCAGGCCGATCGACTGCTTGGGCTCCTTGGCGCGCACGTCCACGCCCTTGGCGCGCAGCGACGTCACCCACGCGTCGTTCGACTCGAACGGCAGCAGCGTGGTGAACTTGTCGGCGGTGCGGCGACCGGCGGGGATGGCGTGGCGGAAATCACCGCGCACCTGCTGGCGCTCGGTGACCTCCACGGCCGCGATGTTGCTATCCGACAGCTGCTGTGAGAACTGGGTGTAGGAGATCTCGACCGCGTCCTGGCCGCGGCCGCCCGCGAACTTCACGAGGGCCACGGACCCCACGATCAACAGGGCCCAGAACGACAGTGTCCGCAGCATGCGGGCCCAGTTCAGCTCCCGGGGCGGCGGCGGTACGCGATTCGCCATCTACGTCAAGCTCGCTATATAAGGAAGGTGCCGGAAATTCTCGGCGTGATCGAGGCCGTAGCCCACGATGAACTCGTTGGGGCAATCGAACCCGAGGAACGCCGGCTCCAGCTCCAAGTGCTCCGCAATGTGTTTATCCAACAACGCGCAAATCTCCAGACTCAGCGGCTGCCGCTCGCGCAGCAGCGTGACCAGCCGGTTCAGCGTGCGGCCGGTGTCGACGATGTCCTCGACCAGCAGGATGTGCTTCCCCTTGAGGACCGTCTCGGGATCGTACAGCAGGCGGACGTTGCCGCTCGATACCGTGTCCGTGCCGTAGCTCGCGGCCACGAGAAAATCCACCTGCAGCGGCCGGTCGATACAGCGCACCAGGTCGCTCAAGAAGATGAAGCTGCCCTTGAGGAGCCCCAGCACGACCAGCTCGCCATCCGGATAGGCGGTGGTGATGTCCTGCCCCAGCTCGGCGACGCGGCGCGCGATCGTGTCCTTGTCGAACACGATGCGCTTGAGCTTACGCCCGCCGGTCCGCCGATCCACCGCCATGGGTAACGTCAACCCGCACCGCCCTGGTTCCGGGCGCGGGCAACGCGTCCGCGCATCTGCAAATACCGGGAACCCATAGAATGGTTTCGCCGCGGGCCACGACCGGATACTGCGCCCGCTCGCCCCGCGGCACTCGCGCCTCCATCAATACCCGCCGCAGCTCGCGCCGGCCCGTGCCGCCCAGCGGCTGCAGCTTGTCGCCCGGGCGGGCCGAGCGGATCTGCCAATCGGTGTCCGCCATCCATGTGGTCCAGCCGTCGCGCGTGACGCGCTCCGGCGCGGACTCGGGCCGCCAGCTCAGCGTGAACGCGCCGAACACCGCGGCGCCTTGCGCGTCCGACGGATTCACCTCTTCGGCGGCGCAGGCGAACCCGCGCGTGACGCGCAGGCGGTCGAACTGCACTTCGGCGATCCACCCCTGCCCCAGCGACAACCGCCGCCCCGACGGCCGGCGCGCCAGCGCCAGCAACTGGCGGGCGCGCGCGGGACCGAGCACCAGGCCGGTGCGCCGCGCCGCCGCGCGCAACAGCGCGACGGACAACGTTTTATCATAGCCCACGAGGGCGTCGCGAGCAACATCGAACGCGTGCGCGTCGACGTGAAGTGCAAGGTCGGGAACGAGTTCCAACACGGCGTCCCACGCGCGCCGCTCCGACGCCGCCGCGCGACCGAGGCGCAGCAGGTCGTCGCGCACGCGCGCGCCCAGCCGCTCGGCGAGCGCCGGCAGCAGCGCCGTGCGCAGCCAGCTGCGCAGGTGGCGCGGATCGGCGTTGGCGGGATCGTCATGAAACGGCAAGCTGCGCGCGGCGACGTGCGCCGCCAGCTCGGCGTGGGTGAACGGCAGCAGCGGGCGGATCAGCCCGCCGCGACCGCGCGCGGGCATCCCCGCGAGCCCCGCGGGCGCGCTGCCCCTCAGCGCGCGCAGCAGCACGGTCTCGGCTTGATCGTCCTGGTGGTGGGCGGTGACGAGGTAGCGCGCTTCGCGGCGGCGCTGCACCTCGCCGAGCCACGCGTAGCGCGCGCGCCGGGCGACGGTCTCGGTGGCGGCCGGGCCGAGGTTCAGCTCGCCCAGCTCGAACG
>DATLWA010000367.1:0-3866 GCA_035576905.1 Gemmatimonadales bacterium | reverse complement strand
TTGGCGAGCGATACGATCATCGGCTCGACGCGCTACCACGACATCCTGCCGGCCATGGACCGCGTGGAGATCGGCTACACGTGGTACGCCCAGAGCCGCCAGCGCACCCACGTCAACACGACCTGCAAGCTGCTGTTGCTGCGTCACGCGTTCGATACGCTCGGCTGCCAGGTCGTGGGGCTGCGGACCGACAACTTCAACTTCCGCTCGCAACGGGCCATCGAAGCGCTGGGCGCGAAGAAGGACGGCGTGATCCGTCACTTCGGCGTGCGGCGCGACGGATCCATTCGCGACACGGTCATGTACAGCATCTTGGCCGCCGAGTGGCCCGACGTGCGGCGCCACCTCGAGCTGCGGTTGCAGCGTCACGCCTGAGGGAGGTTCGCGATGATGTGGCAGGACGTTCTCCTGACGCCGGCGGCGTTATTGGCCATCATGACATCGCTTCCCGCGCAGGCGCCGGTCGGGAAGGGCGCCCGGTTCAATTGGGGATCGATGAAGGCGCTCGTCGTTCCCGACAGTTTTCAGGGCGTGCTGATCTGGGCCGCCACCACGGAGAGCGGCGATGCCGTATTGGGCCGCCGTCGCGACTTCTCCGATTACTTCAACCCTGACTCGGCGGCGAGCTGGGCGCTCGAGGGGGAGCAATACCTCAAGGTCAAGCTCCCCCACCCGGTGGACACGACGCAGTGGCGTTTTACATCCGTGCTTACCGGTCGCGGTGGTGTGTCGTTGTTCATGGGATTCCGGTGGACGGGCAAGGACTGGGACAAGAATCCCTATCTCTACTTCGCCCACGGCGACGACCGTCCTTTGATCCTGCACGCGTTCCCGAGTATCGCGCGCGCGTTTTTCGAGGGCGTCGCCGATCAGGCGCCGGCGGGCCAGGTGCGGGCACTCCCGGTCATCAGTGTGGATACCTTCGCGCACCTGATGGTGCCGACGGTGTCCGCCCCGGATCTCGTGGACGAGCGGCGCCAACTCCAGTACCCGGAGGGACTGCGGCAGAAGAACGTCAGTGGCGACGTCTGGGCGGCCTTCGTGGTCGACACCGATGGCGCTGTGGACTCCACGTCGTTTCGTGTCCTCTATGCCGACGACCCCGGCTTCACCAAGGCGGTGCGGGATTATCTCGCGGGCGCACACTTCCAACCGGCGCGCGTGGACGGGCGGCCACTGCGCACGCCGGTGCGCCAAGCCTTCATGTTCCGCATCGTCGAACGGCCACCGCCAAGCTAGAGGAGGTTTGCGTCGCGACGGCGCCGTAATAACCACAGGAGGCATCTCATGCACCGTCTCACCTACGCCGGCGCCGTGGCGCTGGTCTGCCATGCCGCTGGTCTCGCCGCGCAGCAACCGGCGGGCACGACCACGCCTGAGGATTCCGTCCGCGCGGCCGAAACGGCTCGCGGCCAAGCGCTGCTGCACGCGGACACGGCGGCGCTGTCGCGCCTCGTGGCCGACGAATTCGTCGAGATCTCGCGCCTCGGCCAGCTGCGCTCCAAAGCCGACAACATGCGCGACATCGCGAGCGGCGACTTGAAGCTCACTGCGGTGAAGTACGACAGTCTGGCGGTGCGGATTTACGGCGACGTCGCCGTGCTGCGCGGCATCGCCGATAACAGCGGCACGTTCCACGGCTTCCCGTTCAGCGGCAAGATCAGATACTCACGCATCTTCGTGCGGCGCGACGGCCGCTGGCAGGCGGTCGCGATGCAGCAGACCCCCATGCAATAAGGAGCGCGCGCGGTAGATTCCCCGCTGGAACACCACCCTCTAGAGGAGGCGCATCGTGAAACGGAACCTCGGCTTGGTGCTGGTGGGCGTCTGGCTCGTCATTCACGGTCTCACCCAGCTCGTGAGCTTCAGTTTCTCCGGTCTCAGCACCGTGATGGCCATTCTCGCCATCGTCGCGGGCGCGCTGGTGATCGTGGGCCGGTGAGCGCCGCCGCCAAAGTCGAACGCGCCTTACTCAACCATTACCTCGCGGCCATCGCGTATCGCACCCAGAAAGCGATACGCGATGCGCCCGAGGGTTACTGGCAGTTCTCCGCGGGCCGGCAAGTGCGCACGCCCATCGCGATCCTGCGCCACATGACGAGCCTGATGGGCTACGTGCGCACGCACTTCCTGGGCGGCGACTACCCCGTAAAGCCCGAACCCCTCGAGACGACCAGCGCCGAAATTGCGCGCTTTCACGACCTCCTCGTGGACGTCGGCGGCCTGCTGCTGGTCGGCACACCGCTGCGCGAGATCACGCACGAGCAGCTGTTGCAGGGCCCATTTTCCGACATCATGACGCATGTGGGACAGCTGGCGTTGCTGCGGCGCCTCAGCGACGCCCCGGTGCCGCCCGAAAACTTCATCTACGCCGACATCCGGGGTGACCGCCTCGGGCCCGACCAGCCGCTGCCCGCGCGGCCCGACAAGAACTGGCCGGAGCGGCCGTAACGCGGGTCTTGGCAGGGCTCCGTTTGTGCCGCAGCATATAACTGTTCCAGCTGCCCCACCGCCACACCCGAGGCTTCCGTGAAGGATTTTCTCAAGACTGTGTTCGGCGACGTCGCGTGGACGCCGCCGGCCTGGGTCGCGACGCTCCGCGCCCGCGAGCAGGCGCTGCGCGCCCGTGCCGCGGCCAATCCGAAGCTGTTCAAGCGCAACGCCGTCATCGCGGTCGCCGGCGTCGTCACACTGTTCGTCGTGGTGCAGCTGTGGCGCCATCGGCCGCGCGCGGTGCGCACGGATTACAGCGTCACCAATCCGCCCGCCACCGACCTCACCGTGGACAGTCCCAAGCCCGAGCCTTTGCGCGTGATGTTCGAAGGCTCGGTCGCCCCGCTTTCGACCATGGGCAAAACCCTCAAGACGGGCATCGAGATTTCTCCGCAGATCGCCGGCACGTGGCGCTGGGTGGAGGATCGGGAGCTCGAGTTCACGCCCGCCGAGGATTGGCCGGTGGGCCAGAAGTTCAGTGTGTCCATGACCAAGAAGGGATTCGTGGCCCCCACGGTCACGCTCGAGAATTACAGTTTCGATTTCGAGACCGCGCCGTTCACCGCTCAGGTCTCGTCGTCGGAGTTCTATCAGGATCCGGTGGATCCCAATCTCAAGCGCGTCGTCCTGAAGCTGACGTTCAGCCATCCGGTGGACACCGCCTCGCTCGCGAAGCAGGTCTCTCTCAAGATGGAAGGCGCGAGCGGCGGGCTGTTCCAGGGGCTCAAGTCTATGCCGTTCACCGTGGCCGCGGACAAGAAGCGCCTCACCGCCTCGATTCTCTCGGGCCCCCTGGAGATCCCGGCGAAGGATGCGCTGATGCGGGTGGCCGTGGATGCGGGCGTCCGTTCCAGCCGCGGCGGTCCCGGCACGGAGGTGGGACTCGAGCAGCGCATCCAGATTCCGGGGCTCTTCAGCCTCGCGGTGCAGAATGCCGAGCTGACGCTGGTGCGCAATGAGCGCTACGAGCCGGAGCAGGTGCTCGTCCTGTCGACCTCCGCGGACGTCGGCGAGAAGGACATCCAGCAGAGCGTCAGCGCCTGGGTGCTGCCGATTTACAATCCCACCACGCCGGCCGATCAGCGCACGCGCCCCTACATCTGGGACCGCCCCGAGATCATCGGGCCCGAGATCCTCAAACTGTCCACGCCACTGACGCTGACGCCGATTCCGGCGGAGCGCGAATACACCGCGCGCGCCGCGTTCAAGTACGAAGGCGATCCCGGCCGCTACATCTACGTGAAGGTCACCAAGGGATTGCGGTCCTTCGGCGGCTACGTCCTGGGCCAGACGTGGGACCGCACGGCCTACATCCCGCCGTTCCCCAAGGAGATCAAGATTCTCGGCAGCGGCTCCCTGTTGAGTTTGAGCGG
>DATLWA010000366.1:0-4510 GCA_035576905.1 Gemmatimonadales bacterium | reverse complement strand
AAGGGCAACCCGGCGTGGCGGGGGATTGGTTCCGCCGCGCCAGCGCGCCCGGCGCCGCGACCGACGTCGTGCGCGCCGCGTACCTGGGGCTGGGCGACGTCCTCCTGGCCCAGGGCGACATGGCCGGAGCGCTCGACAGCTACCAGCAGGCGCTGGCGGGCGGGTCGCCCGGCGATACGATCAACGTGAAGGCACAAGCGAAAATCAACGCGCTGGGCCGGGCCGCCGATTCGACGAACCCGCCCACTCCGTGAGGCCGATGCCCCGTCTGCGAATTGCCCTGCTCAGTGCCGTCGTCGTGGTGGCCGCGTGCCACCACGGCGCACGCGTGGCGAACGGTCCCACGCCCGAACAGAACCTGGCGCGCGCCACGAACGCGTACCGCCACGGCGACTTCCGGCGCGCACAAGATCTGTATCAGCGCCTGCTGTTCGATCTTGGTCCTGGGAGTCCGCAGCTGCCCGAAGTGCGGTACTTCCTGGCGGAGTCGAACTTTCAGATGGGACAATTCGTCGAGGCGGCGCATCAGTTCCGGCAGGTCGCGGACGCGTTTCCCGACAGCCCGTACGCGCCCGTGGCGCTGCTGCGCGCGGCCGACGCCAACCTGCGCAGCTGGCACGATCCCGACCTCGACCCCAGCTACGGCCAAGCCGCGCTCGCGATCTACCAGGAGCTGCAAGGGCGCTATCCGGAGTCCGACGCGGCCGGGCGCGCGCGGGCGCATGCCGTGCAGGTGCGGGCGTGGCTGGCCGACAAGAGCTACAACAACGGCCTGTTTTACCTGCGCCGCCGCGCCTACGACTCGGCGATCATCTATTTCAAGGACGTGATCGCGAGTTATCCCGAGACGCCCCGCGTCGCCGACGCGCTGTTGCGCCTGATCGATGCCTACTCGGCCATCGGCTACACCAGCGAGCTGCGCGAGACCTGCGACAACCTGCGGCGCTACCACCCCGAGGCGGCGGGCCAGGCGCGGGCGTGTCCCGCGGATTCCACGGCCGCACAGTAGCCGTGGAGGCGCTGTTCGGCGGCTCGTTCGACCCCGTCCATCTGGGGCACCTGGTGGTGGCCGAAGCGGCGGCCGACGCGCTCGGCTGCCGCGTGCGGTTCCTGCCCGCCCTGGAGCAACCGTTCAAACGCGCGGCCCACGTGGCCAGCGGCGCGCAGCGCGCCGACATGCTGGACCGCGCCGTCGCCGGCAACCCCCGGTTCGCCGTCGAGCGCGTCGAGCTGGCCCTGCCGGCGCCGTCGTACACCGTGCGGACGCTGCGCGCCCTGCTGGAGCGTGAGCCCGGGAACCGGTTTACGTTGCTGTTAGGAGCGGATGCCGCGCGCGAGCTGTCCAGCTGGTACGAGGCGGAGGCGCTGCCGCGGCTCGCCGATGTGGTGGTGTTCGCGCGGCCGGGCTGGGAAGTGCCGCGCCATCGGCTGATCACACGGGTCGTGGAAGTCCCGGCGATCGCCCTGTCGGCCACCGACATCCGCGCGCGGGTGCGCGCGGGCGGCTCGCTACGCTATCTCGTGCCCGACGCCGTGCGGGAGTACATCGCGGCGGCCGGGCTGTATCGCTAATAGGGGAACGATGCTGAAGACGCTGGTCACGAAAATCACGGGCACGCGCTTCACGCGGGAGCTGAAGCGCATCCGCCCGCTCGTGGACGCGATCCACCGCCACGAGGAGCAGCTCAAGTCGGCGAGCGACGACGTGCTCAAGGCCCAGACCCAGAAGTTCCGGGGCTGGCTCGCCGAGCGCGTCGGGGACCTCGCGGCCGACGTCGAGCGGCTCAAAAAGGAAAAGCACGACTGCCCCGACGCGGCCGAGCGGGCCACGCTGGGCCAGCAGCTCACGCGGGCGCAAAAGGCGTATCGCACCGCGTTGCAGGCCGCGCTCGACGAGCTGTTGCCGGAGGCGTTCGCCACGGTGCGCGAAGCCTGCCGCCGGCTCGTCGGATCGAAGGTCGTGGTGACGAGCCACGAGCAGCCGTGGGACATGGTGCCCTACGACGTGCAGCTGATCGGCGGCATCGTGCTGCACCAGGGCAAAGTCGCCGAAATGGCGACGGGCGAAGGCAAGACGCTCGTCGCGACGCTGCCGTTGTACTTGAACGCGCTCGCCGGCCATGGCGCGCACCTCGTCACCGTCAACAACTACCTCGCGCGGCGCGACTCCCAGTGGATGGGCCACCTGTTCACGTGGCTCGGCCTCACCGTCGGCTGCATCGACGACACGCAGCCCGCCTCGCCCGAGCGCAAGGCCGCCTACCTCTGCGACATCACGTACGGCACCAACAACGAGTTCGGCTTCGACTACCTGCGCGACAACATGGTCGTGCGGCTGGAGGAGCGGGTGCAGCGCGGCCACCACTACGCCATCATCGACGAGGTCGACTCGATCCTCATCGACGAGGCGCGCACGCCGCTGATCATTTCGGGCCAGGTCGGCACCGAGTCGGACGAGAAGTACGCGCTCTACAACGCGCAGGTCGTGCAGCTGGTGCGCAAGCAGACCGCCGTCGCTAACGACCTGATCGGCAAGGCCGAGCCGCTGCTCAAGGACGACGCCACCCAGTACGACGGCGGCATCAAGCTGTATCAGGCGCAGCTCGCCATGCCGAAGAACAAGCGTCTCATGAAGTTGCTGCAGGAGCCGGGGATCAAGACCCTGGTGCAGCGCGTCGAGCTGGACCGCCTGGCGGACCGCAAGCAGCCGGCGCGCGACCAGAAGATGCGCCACATCGAAGACGACCTGTACTTCGTGCTGGACGAGCGCGGCCATTCCGTCCACCTCACCGACAAGGGGGTGGAGACGATGTCGCCGCAGGATCCGATGCTTTTCGTGGTCCCCGACATCTCCGAAGCGGTCCACACCATCGAGCGCGACGACCAGCTGAGCGCCGCGGAGAAACTCGAGCGCCGCCGCCTGGTCGAGGCCGAGTATGCGCAGAAGAGCGAAATCCTGCACATCATCCACAAGCTGCTGCAGGCCCACGCCCTGTACGAGAAGGACGTGGAGTACGTCGTGCAGGACGGCCAGGTCTTCATCGTCGACGAGTTCACCGGGCGGCTGATGCCGGGCCGGCGCTGGTCCGACGGCCTGCATCAGGCCGTGGAAGCGAAGGAAAGCGTGGCGGTACGCGAAGAGTCGCAGACGCTCGCGACCATCACGATCCAGAACTATTTCCGCATGTACCAGAAGCTCGCGGGGATGACGGGCACGGCGGAGACCGAAGAGACCGAGTTCTTCCAGATCTACAAGCTCGACGTGATGGTGATCCCCACCAACCGCCCGGTGCGGCGCGTCGACAAGCACGACCTCATCTACAAGACGCGGCGCGAGAAGTACAACGCCGTCGTGGACGAAATCGAGCGGGTGCACCAGCGCGGCCTGCCGGTGCTGGTGGGCACGGTGAGCGTGGACGTGTCGGAGACGCTGTCGCGCATGCTGAAGCGGCGCGGCCTGAAGCACGAGGTGTTGAACGCCAAGTATCACCAGCGCGAGGCGGAAATCGTGGCGGGCGCGGGCCAGCCCGGCTCGATCACGATCGCCACCAACATGGCCGGCCGCGGCACCGACATCAAACTCGGGCCCGGCGTCAAAAAGTGTCAGGTGTGCGGCATCCGCGCGCGCGGCGAGGCGGCGTTCGGCCAGGCCAACGAGGCGCCCGATCTGTCGCCGGAAGAAATCAAGAAGCTCGACTGCAACGACGACCCGCCCTGCGGGCTGGTGATCGTCGGCACCGAGCGGCACGAGGCGCGGCGCATCGACCGCCAGCTGCGCGGCCGCTCCGGCCGCCAGGGCGACCCGGGGCAGAGCATCTTCTTCCTGTCGCTCGAAGACGACCTGATGCGGCTGTTCGGCTCCGACCGCATCGCGCGCTGGATGGACTCGAGCGGCGCGCAGTCCTACCGCTGCACGGAGTGCGGCGAGCGCCAGGAGAAGCTGACCGAGAAGTGCGAGCACTGCGGGCGCTCGGGGACCCTCGTGGAAGAGCACGAGGTGATCACGCACCCGCTGGTGACGCGCGCCATCGGCCAGGCGCAGAAGCGGGTCGAGCTGCAGAACTTCCAGAGCCGCAAGCGGCTCCTGGAATACGACGACGTGATGAACCAGCAGCGCGACGTGATCTACTCGCTGCGGCTGTTCGCGCTCGAGGGCGGCGAGGAGCTGCGCGCCGAGGCCGCGCGCATGGTGGAGCAGGCGATCGAGCGGCAGGTGGACCAGATGGTGGCCACGACCGACGATCCGGGGCAGTGGGACCGGCAGCTGATGGAGACGGAGCTGCTGCAGAAGTTCCTGCTCTCGGTGCCGCAGGTCACCGATCCGCACAAGACCAAGAGCCGCGACGATCTGGCGGCCGCCGCGCTGCAGGCGGCGCGCGACGCGCTGGAGGCGAAGACCGGCTACCTCAAGGACATCGAAACGAAGATCGGCGGCACGGGGCTCGCCGAGCAGGTGCTGTCGTTCGAGATGCTGCGCGTCATCGACGAAAAATGGAAAGACCACCTGTAC
>DATLWA010000365.1:0-4644 GCA_035576905.1 Gemmatimonadales bacterium | reverse complement strand
CCACCACCGTCGTACTCGCGCTGGTCTCGGGCGGCGTCTTGCTGGGGGTGATGGGCGCACTGCTGGCCCTCCCGATCGCCGCGGGGCTGCAGATGATGCTGTCGGAGCTGCGGGTGGAGATGCCGGGTGAC
Organism: Gemmatimonadales bacterium; assembly: GCA_035576905.1. GTDB lineage: Bacteria > Gemmatimonadota > Gemmatimonadetes > Gemmatimonadales > GWC2-71-9 > DATLWA01. The sequence continues at coordinate 4,513 of DATLWA010000365.1, read as the reverse complement.
GACAGCGCGGACCGGTCGGCACAGGCCCGCGACGCCAAAACCGAGGCCACGTACGAACGCATGAGCGCCGGTGCCACGGCTCCGGAAGCGGGCCAGATCGCGAAAACCCTTGCGCACGACATCCGCGACGCCGACGCCGAGGATGCTGCTGCCGTCGATGCCGTGAAGGAAGCGGCAGAGGTCGCGCCATGATCACCACCGTCGACCCGGGCGCCAAGACGGGCCCCAAGATGAAGGCCATCACCGATCTGAATACTGGTGCCCTGCAAGACGCGATTTTCAATAGCGCCAATTTCTCGAGCATCGCCACCGACGCCAAGGGCGTGATCCAGATCTTCAACGTGGGCGCCGAGGATGCTGGGCTACACGGCTGCCGAGGTGATGAACAAGATCACACCGGCCGACATCTCCGACCCACAGGAAGTAATCGCGCGCGCCAAGGCGCTGAGCGTCGAGCTGCGGACTCCGATCACGCCGGGGTTCGAGGCGCTGGTGTTCAAGGCGTCGCGCGGCATCGAAGACATCTACGAGCTGAGCTACATCCGCAAGGACGGCAGCCGCTTCCCGGCGGTCGTGTCGGTCACGGCGCTGCGCGACGCGCAGGATGCGATCATCGGCTACCTGCTGATCGGCACCGACAACACCGCGCGCAAGCGGGCGGAAGAGGCGCTGCTGAAAGCGGGTGCCCTGCAGAACGCGATCTTCACGAGCGCCAATTTCTCGAGCATCGCCACGGACGCCAAGGGCGTGATCCAGATCTTCAACGTCGGCGCGGAGCGGATGCTGGGCTACACGGCCGCCGAAGTGATGAACAAGATCACACCGGCCGACATCTCCGATCCGGAGGAATTGATCGCCCGCGCCAAGGCGCTGAGCGTCGAGCGCGGCACGCCGATTACGCCGGGATTCGAGGCGCTGGTGTTCAAGGCGTCGCGCGGCATCGAGGACATTTATGAGCTGACCTACATCCGCAAGGACGGCAGCCGCTTCCCGGCGGTCGTGTCGGTCACGGCGCTGCGCGACGCGCAGGATGCGATCATCGGTTATCTGCTGATCGGCACCGACAACACCGCGCGCAAGCAGGTCGAGGAGAAGCTGCGCTGGACCGAGGAAGGGTTTCGGCTGATGGTCGAGAGCGTCACCGACGCCGCCATCGTGATGCTGGACTCCGAGGGCCGGGTGGTCAGCTGGAATACCGGCGCCCAGCGGATCAAGGGCTACTCGGCGGAGGAGATCGTGGGCCAGCACTTCTCCCGGTTCTATCCTCCCGCGGAGATCGAGCGCGGCACGCCGCAGCACGACCTGGACCAGGCGGCGGCCCAGGGTCGGTTCGAGGTCGAGGGTTGGCGGATGCGCAAGGACGGATCGACGTTCTGGGCGAACGTGGTCTTTACGGCCATTCGCGATCCGGCGGGCAACGCCCGGGGATTCGCCAAGTTGACCCGCGACTTGACCGAGCGCCGGCAAGTGGAGGAAACGCTGACGCTCGCCAAGGGCGCGGCTGAAAAAGCCAATCTCGCCAAGTCGGAATTCCTCTCGAGCATGAGCCACGAACTGCGCTCACCGCTCAACGCGATTCTCGGCTTCGCGCAGTTGATGGAATCCGATGTCACCCCGGCCACGCCCTCGCAGAAGGGGAGCATCGACGAGATCTTGCGCGCGGGGTGGTATCTGCTGGAGCTGATCAACGAGATCCTCGACCTGGCGCAGATCGAATCCGGCAAGCTGTCGTTGTCGACCGAGCCGACGTCGCTGGGCGAAGTCCTCGTCGAATGCCAGGCCATCATCGAGCCGCAGGCCCAAGCCCACTCGATCGGGCTGACCTTCCCGGAGTTCGCGGAGCCGTGCTTTGTCGCGGCGGATCGCACCCGGCTGAAGCAGGTGCTCATCAACCTGCTGTCCAACGGCATCAAGTACAACAAGTCGGGGGGAACGGTCGTGGTGGACTGCCTCGGCAGCACACCCACACGCATTCGGCTCAACGTGCGGGACACCGGGGCCGGACTAGCCCCGGAAAAGCTGGCGCAGCTGTTCCAGCCGTTCAATCGCCTGGGCCAGGAACACGGTGCCGAGCAGGGCACGGGCATCGGCCTCGTGATGAGCAAGCGACTGGTGGAGCTGATGGGCGGCGTCCTCGCCGTGGAGAGCACGATCGGCGTGGGGAGCGTGTTTTCGTGGGAGCTGGACGCCGCGGTCGCGCCCGTGCTCGATGCCGCGCCTGCCGACCCCACGCCCGCGACGAGCCCCCTGGCGCAGCCGGGCGGGCCGCGGCGCACGCTGCTCTATGTCGAAGACAATCCGGCGAATCTCAAGCTGGTCGAGCAGCTGATCGCGCGGCGCCCCGCCATCCGCTTGCTGAGCGCGATGGACGGCAACATGGGCATCCAGCTGGCGCGCGCCAATCTGCCGGACGTCATTTTGATGGACATCAATCTCCCGGGTATCAGCGGGATCGAAGCGCTGAAGATCCTGCGGGAGGATGTGTCGACCAAACACATCCCCATCGTGGCGCTGAGCGCCAATGCGATGCCGCAAGACGTCGAACGGGGCATGACGGCGGGGTTCTTCTCGTACCTCACCAAGCCCATCAAGGTCAAGGAGTTCATGGACGCGCTGGACGCGGCGCTGGCGGCGGGCCAAGCCCATGTCTGACGCCGCGGAGATCCTCAAAGGCAAGATCCTGATCGTCGACGATCTGCCGGCCAACGTGCTGCTGCTGGAGCGCATGCTGAGCGGCGCCGGGTATGGGGCCGTGGCGTCGACGCTGGATCCGCGCGCCGTGCACGCGCTGCATGAGAAGAATCACTATGATCTGATCGTGCTCGACCTGCAGATGCCGGGCATGGACGGATTCGAAGTGATGGAGGGATTGAAGGACCTAGAAAAGGACGGCTACCTGCCGGTCCTGGTGGTCACCGCTCAACCCGATCACAAGCTGCGCGCGCTCAAGGCCGGGGCGAAGGACTTCATCAGCAAGCCGTTCGACGTCGCCGAAGTGTTGACGCGCGTCCACAATATGCTGGAAGTCAGACTCCAGAACGTCGAGATCCGCCGCAAGAACGAGGAGCTCAAGAAGCTGTTCGACCAGGTCGTGGCGGAGCGGAAGGTGTCGGAGCGATTGGCGCTGCAGGTGCCGCCCGATTCGATTGCCGCGCGCCTGCAGGCGCGCCCGGACGTCGCGGCCGACAACTTCACCGACGTGACCGTCGTGATCGCGGACATCGTGGGCCTCGCCGAGCTGACGCCCGCCGTGGACGTCGAGCGGCTGACGCTGCTCGTGAACGAGATCTTCGATCGCTTTGACGGTCTCGTGAAGCAACGCGGCCTTCGCAAGATCAAGACGCTGGGCAATTCGTACATGGCCGCGGCCGGCGTGCCGGTGCCGGCGGGCGACCATGCAGCGAGCGCCGCGCACTTGGCGCTCGACATGCTGGCCGCCGTGGAGCGCTCCAACGAACATAGCGGTCATGCGCTGCAGGCGCGCATCGGTATCGCCAGCGGTGCGGTGGTGGCCGGAGTGATCGGCAAGAGCAAGTATCTGTACGACGTGTGGGGCGATGCCGTGAACCTCGCCAGCCGGATGGAATCGCACGGCGTGGCCGGCCGCGTGCAGGTGGCGGAGAGCACCAGCCGGCTTCTGGGCGAGCCGTTCGGATTGGCGCCGCGCGGGGCGCTCGAGGTGGAGGGCAGGGGCGAGATGCAGACGTGGTTCGTGAACGGACGCGCTGGCGCGTCGGGTACGGAGTCAACCAAGGGAAGGGCCAAATCATGGGAGCACGAACAGACCGTTTCATGAGCGCGGCCGTACGCGCCGCCAAACAGGCGAAACAATGGGCGCTCGCGGCGGCCCGCGAGGCAGACCGGGTGCTGCACGATGCGCGGCAAAGAGCCGAGACCCTGGAGCGCCGCCACCGCATCACGCAGCGACTACTGAAGACCGGGCGGGTGCTGCGAACCGCGGGGCGGGCGGCGCTCGTGGCCGCGGTGGCGACGGGGATCGCGGCTGCGCACGCCGAAGCAGGCAGCCCGCTCCTGCCCAAACGCCGGCGGCCCTAGGGCATGCGTTCGATCGCCTTCGTCTTGTCGCTGCTGGTCGGCGGGACGGTGGCGACGGCGCAGCGGCCGATCCCCGCGGCGCGCCTGGCGCGCGGCACCCTGAGCTTCGACGGCCATGCGACCACGGGGGATTTCGTCGGGACCACCGACTCGGTCCGCGGGGAGATGACGGGAGCGCCTGACCTCGCCGCTGTCCGCGGTTGGGTCGAGGGTGCGGTGGCGACCTTGCACACCGGCAACGGGAAACGCGACAAGGATCTCCGTAAGTCGATGGTCGTGGATTCGTTTGCCGCGATGCGGTTCGATCTGACGGGCGTGGCACCCGGCGCGGTGCATGGCGACAGCGGTGTGGTGACCCTCCACGGGCGACTGACCATTCATGGCGTGGCCCGCGACGTGGACGTGCCGGCGCACGTCTCGTTTGGCCCGGACACGATCCGCGTGCGCAGCGACTTTC
>DATLWA010000364.1:0-2949 GCA_035576905.1 Gemmatimonadales bacterium | reverse complement strand
ATCGCGGGCCTCGAGGCGATCGGCGCCGTGCTGTTCCTGTTGCCGCGCGTGTCGCGGGCCGGCGCCCTCCTGTTGGTGGCGGTGATCGGCCTCGCGTTCGTCGCCCATTCGCTGCGGGGCGAATGGCGGCCCGACCTGGCGATTTACGCGGCGGGCGCGTGGCTGGTGTACGCGATGGGTGGCGGCTGGCCGTCGCGCGGCCCCGCGAGCGCGGCGTAGCGAGTCGCGCGGACTTGCTCCCATTCATCCCCACGCAGCGCTGATCGCGGCCTTCTACGCGGCGTTCCAGCGCCGCGACGCGGCCGCCATGGGCGCCTGCTACGCGCCGGCCGTCACGTTCCAGGATCCCGTCTTCACGGTCAGCGGGTGGCGGGCGCGCGCCATGTGGCGGATGTTGTGCGAGCGCGGCAAGGACCTGCGCGTGAGCGTGGCGGATATCCAGGGCGACGCCACGGCGGGATCGGCCCGCTGGGAAGCCTGGTACACCTTCAGCGCGACCGGACGACAGGTGCACAACGTGATCACCGCACACTTCGAATTCACGGAGGGCCGGATCGTGCGTCACGTGGACCACTTCGATCTGCACCGCTGGGCGTCGCAAGCGCTCGGCCTGAAGGGACTGCTGCTCGGCTGGGCGCCGCCGGTGCGACGCGCCATTCGCCGCCAGGCAGCGCGCGGCCTCGAGGCCTTCATCGCGGCGCGCGGGTTGACCGAGGCGACCGCGTGAGCGCCACCGCCCTCGCGCTGGCCTACCAGGTGGCGAGCCGCCTCGCCTACGTCCTGGGCGTGGGCATCGCGCTCACGCGGCAGCATCGCCACCAGGTGTTCACGCGCAAGGACGGGGTCGAGGCGGGATTCCGCCGCTTCCGCCGCATCGCGGCGCTCCTCATGAACAACGACGTCGTGAGCTTGATCGTGTTGTGCGTCGTGACGCGCGACACGATCGCCGCCGGACCGTCGCCGGCGCTGCTGCGCGTGACGGGCGTGGTGTTCGTGATCGTGGGCTTGTGGGTCAAGTTCGCCGCGGCGCGCCAGCTCGGCGCGCCGAGTTATTACTGGCACAACTTCTTCGCCCCCGACCAGGCGCGGCCGCCCCTTTTCACCGGGCCATACCGCTATCTCAAGAATCCGATGTACACGGTGGGCTACCTGCCGGCGTACGGCGTGGCGCTGCTCTGTGGCTCGTGGTTCGGGCTGTGGGGCGCGGCGTTCGATCAAATCGCCATTCTGACCTTCTACTTCCTGGTGGAAAAGCCGCACTTCGAGCTGCTGACCAACGGGACGGCGCGGGGGTAGTAGGGACCAACCTGGAGGACACCATGCCGACACGCAGAGACCGGTTCATGACCGCGGCGGTGCGCGCCGCCTCGCGAGCGAAGCAATGGGCGCAGGCGGCGGTGCGCGAGGCGGACCGCCTGTTGCAGGACGCCAAACAACGCGCCGAATCCGAAGACCGGCGGCGCCGGCTCAAGCAGACCCTGCTCAAGACCGGCCGCGTCCTGAAGACCGCGGGCCGGGCGGCGCTGGTCGCCGCGGTGGCGGCGGGGATCGCGGCCGCGCGCCACCGGCGCGACGCCAAGAAGTCGACCAAGGTGGTGAAACGGCGCAAGCGCGCATAACTTTCGCCATGGGAACCTTCCGCTCGGCCCCCGCGCTCACCTTCGACGACGTGTTGCTCGTGCCGCGGCACGCCACCGTGCACCCGCGGAACGTCGACGTGAAGTCCTGGTTCACCCGCAAGATCCCCCTCAACATCCCGCTGGTTTCCGCCGCGATGGACACCGTCACGGAGTCCGACATGGCGATGGCCATCGCGCGCGAGGGCGGCATCGGCGTGATCCACAAGAACATGTCGATCGACCGCCAGGCGGCCGAGGTGGACCGGGTGAAACGCAGCGAGTCGGGGATGATCCTGAATCCCATCACCCTGGGTCCGGACCGGCCGCTGCGCGAGGCCACCCAGCTGATGGCGCGCTTCAAGATCTCGGGCGTCCCCATCGTGGACGACGCCGGCAAGCTGGTCGGCATCATCACCAACCGCGACCTGCAGTTCGAGCGCCAGCTCGACCGCCCGATCAAGGACGCGATGACCAAGGACAAGCTGGTCACCGCGCCCGTCGGCACCACGATGGAAGAAGCCGAGCGCCTCCTCGGGAAGCATCGCATCGAGAAGCTGCCGGTGGTGGACAAGCAGGGGATACTGCGCGGCTTGATCACCATCAAGGACATTTTCAAGCGGCGCCAGCATCCCGACGCCAATAAGGACCAGCACGGCCGCCTGCGCGTGGCGGCGGCGGTGGGCGGCACGCCCGAAGCGCACGCGCGCGCCAAGGCGCTGCTCGACGCCGGCGCTGACGTGATCGTGGTCGACTCGGCGCACGGCCACTCCAAGGGCGTGCTCGACGTGGTGGCGCTGCTGCGCGAGGCGTTCCCCGACGCGCAGCTCGTCGCGGGCAACGTCGCGACCACGGCCGGCGCCAAGGCGCTGGTGGAGCGCGGCGTGGACGCGGTGAAAGTCGGCGTCGGGCCCGGCTCGATTTGCACCACGCGCGTCGTCACGGGCGTGGGCGTGCCGCAGATCACCGCCATCGTGGATGCCGTGAAGGGCGCGGGCGACGTGCCCGTGATCGCCGACGGCGGCGTCAAGTACTCGGGCGACGTGGTCAAGGCGCTCGCCGCGGGCGCCGCCAGCGTGATGATGGGCTCGATGCTCGCGGGCACGGAGGAGAGCCCGGGCGAGTCGTTCCTGCTCGAGGGCCGCCGCTTCAAGGTGATCCGCGGCATGGGCTCGCTCGGCGCGATGGAGGAGGGCTCGGCCGACCGCTACTTCCAGGAAGGCGAAGTCTCGCCGTCCAAGCTCGTGCCCGAAGGCATCGAAGCGCGCGTGCCATACAAGGGCCCCGTGTCGGACGTGATTTTCCAGATGACCGGCGGGCTGCGCAGCGGCAT
>DATLWA010000363.1:0-3513 GCA_035576905.1 Gemmatimonadales bacterium | reverse complement strand
GCCTGCGCGATCTCACCTTGCAGAGTCAATAGATCGGCGGGCGTGCGATCGTATTGGCGCGCCCACATCTGCGCCTGATCGCTCACGCGAATGAGCTGCGCGGTCACGCGGATTTGGTGCGCGCCGCGCCGCACGCTGCCTTCGAGGACGTACTGGACGCCCAGCTCGCGCGCGATCTGGTCCATCGGCGCGCGGGAGTTCTTGTAATGCATCACCGACGTCCGGGCGATGACGCCCAGGTGCTCGGGATCGCGCTCGCCCAGCTGGGTGATCATCTCCTCCGTCAGCCCGTCGCCGAAATACTCCTGCGCGGCGTCACCCGTGAGGTTGTCGAACGGCAGGACCGCCACCATGGCGCGCTTTTCCGGCGGGACCGACCGCGCTCGCGACAGCAGGACGACCCCCGCAACGGCGGTGCCGACCAGCACGAGTGCCGCCACCCGGGCAATCGCGCGGCGCGCGCGCGGCGGCGTCACCGACGGCCTGGGCGGGGGCGCAATGACCGGCTCGGTCCCTTGCACCGCCGCCATGAAGCGATAGCCGCGGCCGGTGACGGTCTGGATGAAGCGCGGGTGGTCGGGATCGTCCTTGAGTACTTGGCGGATCTTGCGAATCGCGCCGTTGATGCTGTTGTCGACGTCGAGGAATGCACTCTTGCCCCAAACCCGCGCGACGATTTGCTCCCGCGTGACCAGCTCTCCGCGGTGCTCGGTGAGGAGCAACAGGATTTCCATGGGGATGCGCTCCAGCCGCAACGTCTGGCCGGACCGCCGCAGCTGATATGCGCCGGGGTCGAGCTCGAAGTGGTCGCCGAACCGGACTGATGGCATTGAAATCCAATACCCGCAAGTGCTTACGAGAACAGGAAATAGTAAGACAACCAACAGGTCTCCGCTATTGCACCGCCGCAACAGGCTCTGGGGATAGAGGGGAGCAGACCATCTCGGGAGGAAGCATGTCTGGCAAGATTCTCTGGCTCCGCCTCGTCGCTGTCGTTGCCGCCACCACTTTGTCGGGCTGCGAGACGGACCGCACCGCGCTGTCACCGGCCGGCCCGCCCGGCCTCACCGCGGACAAGACCGGCGTCATGATGTCCGCCGATCCGAGCGGGCAAATCGGCACCGTGAGCACGAGCGGAGCCATCGACCGCAGCAATCCGTTCTTCCAGAGTCTCGGCACGAACGGCCGGTCGTGCGCGACGTGTCACCTGCAATCCGACGGGCTCGGCTTGAGCGCGGCGTCGGTGCGCGCCGTGTTCGCGGCGAACGGCGTCACCGATCCGTTGTTCGCGGCGGTGGACGGCGCCAACTGCGCCTCGGTCACACCCGCCGACGGGGCCGCGGGGCACAGCCTGTTGCTCAGCAGTGGACTGATTCGGATTGGGCTGGCCGTTCCGGCGGGCGCCGATTTCACGATCGCGGCGGTCCACGACCCCTACGGCTGCGCGCTGCTCGGCTCACCGGCAACCGCGTCGGTGTACCGCCGGCCACTGCCCACCACCAACCTGCGTTTCCTGAGCGCCGTGATGTTCGACGGCCGGGAAACGGTGCAGCCGCTGAACAACGGCGCCACGTTCCTGGCGAATCTCCGGACGGACCTCGCCCACCAGGCGATGGACGCCACGCTCGGCCATGCCCAGGCGAGCGCTTCGCCCACCACAGCGCAGCTCAACGCGATCGTGGATTTCGAGCTGGCGCTGTTCACGGCGCAGCGCGTGGACGACGCGGCGGGCGGCCTCAACGCCCAGGGGGCGAGCGGCGGTCCCGATGCCCTCACCACCGCGCCCTACTATCCCGGCATCAACGACCCGCTCGGCGGCAATCCCACCGGCGCGGCGTTCGATCCGTCGGCGTTCACGATCTATGCGCCGTGGCTGGACCTGACCACGTCGAACCCTTACACCGCCGCGCGGCGAGCGGTCGCACGGGGCGAGGTGATCTTCGACACCCATCCCGTAGCGATCACCAACGTGACGGGGCTCAACGACGCGCTCGGCGTCGCGACGATCAACGGCACCTGCACCACGTGCCACGATACGCCGCGGGTCGGCAACCACTCGTTGCCCGTACCGCTCGACATCGGCACCAGCCACCTCGCGGCCTATGAGCCGGACGGGCAAATCGCCGCGGCCGTGGCGCAGCTGGGCGCGCCGGACCTGCCGATCTTCCAGGTGACCTGCACGTCGGGTCCGCTGGCGGGGAGGGTGCGCTTCACGTCCGATCCCGGCCGCGCGCTGATCACCGGGCACTGCACCGACCTGGGCCGCGTCAAAGGGCCGATCCTCCGGGGGCTCGCGTCGCGGGCGCCGTTCTTCCATAACGGCGCCGGCACGAGTCTCGAGCAGGTGGTGGCGTTCTACAACCTGCGGTTTCAGATGGGTCTCAGCGCGCAGGAGGCAGCGGATCTGGTCGCGTTCTTGAAGACGCTGTAAGCGTTGGGGGGGCCGCGACTGAGCCGGTCGCGGCCCTCCGCCCGCCGTCGCCGAGTAGGTGATTCGGTTTTCGGAATCTTCCCCGCGATTTCAAGCCGATCTCAGCCTTCTGCCGCTAGCCTCCACGCGGTCCCACTGGGGGACCCCAATACGGAGGCGTCATATGTCACTCAAGTATTTCGCTGTCGCGGCGTGCTTCGCTGCGGCGCCGCTCGCGGCGCAGCGCACTGTCGTGGTCAATCTCAACGGCGGCGGCTACACGCATCTCTCCAACCTCAACGCCAGTGGCGCGCCCACGGCCGATTTCAAGCCGGGGTACAATTTCGGCGCCAGCGTGGGGGTGGAGCTGACGCGGTTCGTGGCGCTGCACGGTGACTTCACGTTCGCGCACGCGATGGCGCGCGGCGCGTCGTCGTTCACCGGTGGCGACATCCACCGGCTGTTCTACGGTGCGCACGTCGAGCTGCGCTATCCCATGGAGAGCGGCGTGACGCCGTTCGCGTTCGTGGGTGGCGGCGCGGTGACCGTGGATCAGGCGCACGGCGGCAGCCTGCCGACCTTCACCAAGCCCGCCGGCATGATGGGCGCGGGCTTCGGCTACCTCCTGCCGCGCTCGCGCGTCGAGCTGTTCGGTGAGGGGAAGAGCCTGGTCTACAAGTGGGATCAGGCGGGCTTCAACAAGACGTTGTGGGACGTGACGTACTCGGTCGGCGTGGCGTACCGGTTCGACCTGCGGTAACGCATTGCCGGGCGGCGGTGCCCGGGGGCGAGTAGATTCGTCCCCGTGCCCCGCCGTCCCGTCGATCCCGCCGCCGCGCTGCTCACGGCCTACGCCGCGAGCGCCCGCATCAATCAGTATCTTGTCGAGCGCCTGCCGCCCGCGATCTGGCGCGTGCCGCCGCCGGGCGGCAAGCGTACCATCGCGGCGCTCGTCGCTCACCTCCACAATTGCGGGCTGCGCTACGTCGAGCGCACGGACCCCAAAGGCGTTCCGGCGGAGCTCGACCGCGCCCGTGTCACGCCGGCGCAGGCCGCGCGCGCCCTCGGCGCCAAAGGCCGCGCGGTGGTGCGGATCGTGGGCG
>DATLWA010000362.1:0-9461 GCA_035576905.1 Gemmatimonadales bacterium | reverse complement strand
AGAGTGTCGCCGTCGGCGGAGACCGAGCGTGTGGTCTCGCCGTTGACAGTGTGGCATACTGCTGGGTCGGTGGACACCCGGCTCAGGTCTCACGCCCCATTCGTCTGTCCTCAATGTCCCTGGGACTGGGCGCCTTCTTCGGTCCCGGCGAGTGCGGCCTCGCGCCGACCGGAGTGGCCTATTGTTTCAGTGATTCCGCCCTCGTGGTCGGCCCCGGCCACACATACTCCTTGCTCGCGGTCGGCATCACCTTTGCGTGTGGCCTGGACACTGGTGGGAGCGCCTGGTGCTGGAACGGCGGGAGCGCCGGTCAGCTTGGAAACGGCGACACCGTGTCCTCCAGTACGCCCGTCGCCGTCGCCGGTGGCCACGCGTTTAGGGCTTTGAGCGCTGGCGCAGATCACGCGTGCGCTATCGCCAGCGACAGCACCGCCTATTGCTGGGGATCCAATGGTGGCGGGATGCTGGGTACGGGGGACACGAGCGTTCACATCAGTCCGAGTCCCGTGCCCGTCGCCGGGGGGCTCAAGTTCAAAGCCATCAGCGCCGGCGTCGGGTACTCGTGCGGCGTCACGACATCTGATGACGCCTACTGTTGGGGCGGCAACGGCAACGGCGATCTTGGGACCGGCGACAGCGTGAACAGCGCCGTCCCATTGCTCGTCACCGGCGGCCTCAAGTACACGACGATCTCAACGGGCTTGGACCACACGTGTGCTGTAAGTACGACCGGTGACGCGTACTGCTGGGGCGGCGACGGCTACCTTGGCAACGGGTCGTTTGGAGCGTCTACCGCTCCCGTCCTCGTGAGTGGGGGTCTCACGTTCCTTTCGATCGGCGTCACGTCAGCTGGCAACGTCAACGGAACGTGTGGCCTCACAACGAACGGTGTCTACTGTTGGGGATACGGGCTTACAGGAGTCGACGGCGCTTCGCTCGAACTCGCCCCTGTCAAAGTTCAGGGACAGCAGTAAGGCAGCGTCCAAGCACCTCGAACACTCGCGAGTAACGTGCCCATGCGCGTCCCGGCCAGCCCTAAGCCGATCTGAGCTGCTTCCCACCGTCCGTCTTGTGGTACTCGAACCGCACGTCGGGCCGGTTCTTCGCGAAGGGGTCGGCGATCACCCAAATCACGAGCAGCACCGCTCCGCGGCCGTCCACGTTGGCGACTGCGCCCACCGTCTCGCCCGTATCCGCGTACGTGAGCGTCACAGCGTAGCTCATGCCGTCGCCCGGGGCCATCGAATAGACGCCGTGCCGCTCGAGCGTGTACGCCGTCTCCGTCCCCTCCGCGATCCGCTGTAACCGCGTCCGCTCGGCAAACCGCCCGGTGCGCTCGAACTCGAGCGTCGCCGCGGTCACCACAGTCGCGTCGTCCCCCGAGCGGAGTACCACCGCCGGCAAGTCGTCGAACGCGGTGTTCGCGAACTTGTAGCGGCTCACCAGGCGCTTGAGCGTCCACGCGCCGGCGAGGATGTCGGCTGGATCGAGCGGCCCGGGACGGGCAAGAGCAGGTGCCGGCACGCTCAGCGCCCGCCGCCCCAGTACACCAGCCGCGACACGTCCGCCACGAGATTGTAGGCGACGCTGTCCTGCTGAATCCCGCCCGTCAGCACGACCAGTACGTAGCGGCGGCGGTCGGGGCGCTGCACGATGGCGGCGTCGTGATAGACCACCTGGCCGATCCAGCCGGTCTTGTGATACACCGTCGCTTCGGGCGGCACGCCCGCGGGAATCCCTTCCTTGAAATGCTGGCGCCTGAGAATCGCGAGCATCTCGTCGCAGGCGGCGGGACTCGCGGCGCGGTGGCGCGCGATCGCCGCGAGCAGCACGCCGAGGTCGCGTGCCGTCGTGGTGTTGTTGCGCCCCGCTTGGTACGCCTTGCCGTCCTCCACCCCGCGCAGCACCAGGATCGAATCGGCGCCGAGCGCGTGCGCGGTGGCGTTGGCGCGGGCCGCGCCCACGCGCTCGATGAGGAGATCGGTGGCGAGGTTGCTCGATACCGTTTCCATCAGCTCGAGCAGATGCCGCATCGGGACGCGTCGCCCGATCAGCTCGTATAGCGTGCTGTCGGAGTCGTCGGCCTTATCCACGGCGAAGAGCGAGCCGTCGACAATGGAGGGGAACGAATCGTGCACGAGCAATGAATCGTCGAGCGACAACTTCCGCGCATCGCGATCGCGGAATACCTGGATCATCACCGGCACCTTCATGGTGCTCGCGGCGTGAAACCGGCGGCCCGCGTTCACCTGGAGCGAGTCGGGCCCGTCGAGATCGGTGAAATACACGCCCACGGCCTGTGCCGGCGCCTGGGCGATGCGGGCGATGATGCGCGTCCGCAGGGAATCGAGCCGTTGCGCCGCGGCGGGAGCAGCAAGACAGGCGGCAACCAAGGCGGGAGCGAGTGTCAGGCGCATGTGGTTCATGAGGTAGAATTCTAGATTACATTCCCGTCGTGAGCGAGTTCGACTTCGGTACCCACAACGCCGCCTTCGTGCAGGTGATGTACGAACAGTACCTGCGCGACCCCTCGTCCGTCGGCGACGAGTGGCGCCGCCTGTTCGATAACGGCAAGACGGCGGAGCTGCCCATTATCCCGGGGAGCCGGGAGGAGCTCACGGCCACACCCCAGCAGAGCACCGAGCAGGCGGCAGTACCCCCGCCCCCTGCCGGTGTGACCCCCATCACCGGCCCCGCCGCCCGCCTGGTCCAGAACATGACCGACTCGTTGTCGGTCCCGACGGCGACGTCGTTCCGCGACATCAACGTCGGCACGCTCGACGCCCAGCGCCGCACGCTCAACTCCGGCCTCGCCGCGAGCGGCAAGAAGCTGTCCTTCACGCACCTGATCGGCTGGGCCATCGTCCAGGCCGCGAAGCAATTCCCCGTGATGACCCATGCCTTCAAAGAAGAAGGCGGCAAGCCGCAGCGCTTCGATCCCCACGGCGTAGGCCTGGGGCTCGCGGTGGACGTCGAGAAGAAGGACGGCACGCACGCGCTCGTCGTGCCCGTGATCAAGCACGCCGATACGATGGACTTCGCCCAGTTCCACGCGGCGTACGACACGTTGGTCGACAAGGCCCGCACCAACAAGCTGTTGCCCGACGACTTCGCGGGCGGCACGATCACGCTGACCAACCCGGGGACGATCGGCACCGTCGCCTCGGTGCCCCGCCTGATGAAAGGCCAGGGCTCGATCATCGCCACCGGCGCCATCCGCGACATCGCGGGCGCCAAGATCATGACGATCACGAGCACCTACGACCACCGCATCATCCAGGGTGCGGAGTCGGGGATGTTTCTCCGCAAGCTGGACGGGTTGCTGCAAGGCGAGGATGGGTTCTATGAGGGTGTGGGAGGCTCGCGACCGGCGGGAGACGTGAGACGGGAGACGAGAGACGTGGGCGCTCCGCCGTCTCCCGTCTCTCGTGTCACGTCTCCCGACGACCTCACCCACGTCGCCGCAGCAATGGCGTTGGTCCGCGCCATCCGCCGCCTCGGTCACCGCGCGGCGCATCTCGACCCACTCGGCTCCGAGCCGCCCGGCGATCCGTCGCTCGACCCCGCACCGCTCGGCCTCACACCCGAAGCGATGGCGCGCATTCCCACCGACGTGCTGCGCTGCTACGTCCCCGGTACCACGCTGGCCGAAGCGTTGCCGCACCTCACGGCGACGTACTGCGGCACGATCGCCTACGAAGTCGAGCACATCGCGAGCCACGAAGAGCGCGTATGGCTGCGTCGCGTGATCGAAGCGGGCGAGCACCGCAAACCGCTCTCCGCGGCCGACAAGCGCGGCCTGCTGTCGCGCCTCACGCTGGTCGACACGCTCGAGCGCTTCCTGCAGCGCGCCTATCTGGGTCAGAAGCGCTTCTCGATCGAAGGCGTGGACATCACCGTGCCGATGCTCGATACCACGCTCGAGCTGGCGGCGGCGTTCGGCGCGCGCAAAGTCGTGATGGGTATGGCACACCGCGGCCGGCTCAACGTGTTGGCGCACGTCGTGAGCCTGCCCTACGAAGCCATTCTCGAGGAGTTCGAAGGCGGCGGCGCAGGCTCGGCGTCCGACCCCGAAGCCGTCACCGGCGACGTGAAATACCACCTCGGCGCCGAGGGCACCTACAAGACGACGAAGGGCAAGGAGATCACCGTCTCCTTGCTCTCGAATCCCAGTCACTTGGAGGCGGTGAATCCCGTGGTCGAAGGTTGGACGCGGGCAGACCAGACCGACCGCTCGGGCCCCGAACCCAAGTACGACGTCTCCACGGTGGTGCCGTTGCTGATCCACGGCGACGCGGCGTTCGCGGGTCAGGGTGTGGTGGCCGAGACCTTCAACCTGGCGCGGCTGAAGGGCTACACCACGGGCGGCACGATTCACGTGATCACCAACAACCAGATCGGCTTCACCACCGATCCGCGCGACGGCCGCTCGACCGATTACTCGAGCGACCTGGCCAAGGGCTTCGACGTCCCGATCATCCACGTCAACGCCGACGATCCCGAGGCGTGCATCGCCGCGGTGCGCCTCGCGTGGATGTATCGCGAGAAATTCCACGGCGACGTGGTGATCGACGTCGTGGGCTACCGGCGCTGGGGCCACAACGAAGGCGACGAGCCGGCCTACACCCAGCCGGTGATGTACGACATCATCAAGCAGACGCCGCCGGTGCGCGAGAAATACGCGGCGCAGCTCGCCGCCGAAGGCCTCGTGACCGCGGAGGCGGCCAAGGCCGAGGCGGATGCGGCCTACGCCAAGCTCACCGAAGTGCAGCAGGCGCTGAAGTCGCGGCGCGCGCGCGCGTCCGGGGAAGAGCGGCGCATCGTGCGCACCACCGTAGCGGAGCCGGAGACGGCGGTCGCGGCCGACGTGCTCACGAATCTCAACGCAGCGCTGCTCGCGGTGCCCGACGGCTTCACGGTGCATCCCAAGCTCAAGCGCCAGCTCGAGCGTCGCCGCGAGACCATCGCGCAGGGCGGCATGGAATGGGCCCAGGCCGAGGCGCTGGCGTTCGGATCCCTGCTGCTCGACGGCTCGCCGATCCGGCTCACGGGCCAGGACGTGGAGCGCGGGACGTTCAGCCAACGCCACCTGGTGCTGCACGATCCCACCAACGACCACCGTTGGGCGCCGATCCAGCATCTGCCCGGTGCCCGGGCGCCGTTCGAGCTGCACAACAGCCCGTTGTCCGAAGCGGCGTGCCTGGGCTTTGAATACGGCTACGCCACCGCCGCGCACCCCGCGTTGGTGTTGTGGGAGGCGCAGTACGGCGACTTCGCCAACGGCGCCGAAGTGATCATCGACCAGTTCATCGTGGCGGGGCTCGCCAAGTGGGGCGACACGTCACGGCTGACGTTGCTGCTGCCGCACGGCTACGAAGGCGGTGGGCCCGAGCACTCGAGCGCGCGCCTCGAGCGCTACCTGTCATTGGGCGCCGAAGGCAATATCCGCGTGGCCAATTGCACGACGCCGGCGCAGTACTTCCACCTGCTGCGCCGCCAGGCGCGGCACGAGGAAATCCGGCCGCTGATCGTGATGACGCCCAAAGGCCTGCTGCGACTGCCCGCCGCGAGCTCCAAACTCGAGGACCTCACGCAGGGCCGGTTCCGCGCGGTGCTGTGGGATGGCGAGCGGCAGGCGCTGGACCAGGTGACGCGGTTGGTGCTGTGCAGCGGCAAGGTCTACTACGATCTCACGGCCTCGCCGCGGCGCGCCGCGACGCCGCAGATCGCGATCGGGCGGGTGGAGCTGCTCTATCCGTTCCCGTCGGAGGAGATCGGCCAGTATCTCAGCCGCTATCCCAAGCTGAAAGAGATCTTCTGGGTGCAGGAGGAGCCGCGCAACATGGGCGCCCGCAAGTTCGTGCTGCCCAAGCTGCGCGACGTGGCGCCCGCGGGCGTGGCGATCGGCGACGTCTCGCGTCCCGAGCGCTCGAGTCCCGCCGAGGGGTATCCCGCCGCGCACCAGGCCGAGCAAGCGCGCATCGTCGCCGCCGCGCTGGCGTGAACGTCGTCCGCTACGTCGTGTTCGCGGCGTTCGTCCTCGCCGTGCTGGCGGCCGTGGCGTCGTGGCTGGTGCGCACGCGCCGCGTCTCGCCGTTTTCGGCACTGGGGCGATTCCTCCGCTCGAGCGACGTGGTTATCGTGCCGGTGGAGCGGCGCCTCGTGCGGATGGGCGGCAACCCCGTGCACGCCGGCATCTGGCTCGCCGTCATCGTCGCCATCGTCGGCATCCTGGTCATCTCACTGGCGCAATGGGCGATCAACACGGGATTCCTCGTCTCGGGGGCGCTGCAAGGCGGCCCGCGCGCCCTGGCGGTGCTCGCCATCAGGTCCGTGTACAGCGTCCTGGTGTTCGCCATTTTCGTGCGGGTGATCGCCAGCTGGTTCGGCGCGTTCGCTTACAACCGCTGGGTGCGGTGGGCCTACGTGCTCACGGACTGGATCGTCGAGCCGATCCGGCGCATCCTGCCGAGCTTCGGGCCGCTGGACATCAGTCCATTGGCGGCGTGGCTCGTCTTGTTCGTGGTCCAGCGGATCCTGGTGTCGATCCTGTTGGCGTGACCACGCGCCTGGTGGTTCACGTGGTACCGCGCGCCAAACGGACAGAGGTCGTGGGACGCCACGGCGACGCCGTCAAGATCAAACTGAAAGCGCCGCCGGTGGACGGTGCGGCCAACGCGGAGCTGGTGCGGTTCGTCGCCGAGCAGCTCGATATCCCTCGCAGCGCCGTCACCATCACCGCCGGTCACACCGCTCGACGCAAGACCCTCGAGATCGCGGGCGTCGACGCCGCCGCGCTGCGCGCGCTCGACTAGTACGGCCGCGTCGCATCGCGAATGATGTCGTCCACGGCCCACTTCACGAAATCCATCCGTTTGTCGATGCGCCGCTGCGTCTCGGTCCGCACGTCCGCCAGGCGCCGCTCGATGTCCTTGATCTCGAGCAGGCGCAGCTGGTTCTCGATATCGAAGTGCTCCCCGATCAACGTTTCGAGCTGGCTGCGGAACGTGGTGCGCTGCGCCTCGGTCGCGTTGCGGTAGGCGCGCTGCAGGGTGCGGGCATTCGCCTCGAGACCGAACATGCGCGCGACCAGCGACGCCCGCACGCTGTCGCGGCGGCTGAGGTTCTGGACCACGTCGAACTGCACCGTGAGCTGCGCCACCTCCTGCCAGTAGACATCGAGCGACTGACTCTTCAGCCCGTCGAGGTCGCCCTCGCGCGCCGGTGCCACGAGATGAAGGAAGGCGCGCGCCGCCGCCTCAGCTTCGCGGGGGCGCTGCTGCGCGATCTGTTGCGCCTGCATTTGCATCGCCTGCGGGGACGGCATTTCCCCCGGGGCCTGCACCAGGGCGAGCATGAGCGCGAGCTTAAGGACGACCATAGGACCACCCCTGTTCGAGTCGCGTGAGTTGTGCATCGATCGAGATCACAGCCTTGCCGCCCGCGACGTAGCCGGCCGTGGCCGACCATTCGAGCGGCTGCGCCCAACCGGCCGGCTCGTCGTGCACCGACTGGCGGCCGGTGAGCAAAACGCCCGCAAGCGCGGCCGCGGCGGCGAGCACGGCGACGGCGGCCCAGCGCACTCTTGGCCGTAGGCGTCGCTCGGTCGCCAACTCCAGGGCGACACGGCCGCGCTCGAGCGCGAGAAAGCGCTCGCGACACGGCGGACAGGCGGCGAGGTGGCGCTCCAGCTCGGCGGTCTCCTCGAGCTCGCCGTAAGCCAGCAGCAGCAGGTCGTCTTCGTGCGGATGCGTCATCGGTACTCCTCCAGCGCGGCCGCCATGCGTTCGAGCGCCGCGCGCATTTGCGTCAACACCGTGCCGAGCGGCCGCCCCAACCGCTCGGCGATTTCGCGAAACCTCAAGCCCTCGACGTGCCGCAGCCGGACGACGTCCTGCTGTGCCGGCGGCAGAGTCGCCAGGGTGCGGCGCAGCGCGGCGCGCAGGTCGCGCTCCAGCACCAGCTCGTCCGCCGCATGACCTGTGCGCTCCTCTGCGGCGATCCGCTCGTGCGCGACGTGCCGCACCATCTCACGGCGCACGTGATCACGCCACACGTTGGCGGCGACCTGGAACAGGTAGGCCCGGAGGTTGCCGTTGGCGCGCAGCCGCGGGGCGGCCGCGACCAGCCGGAACGCCACTTCCTGCGTCAGCTCGCCCGCCAGCTCGGCATCGCGGCAGCGCGCTGCCAGGAAGGCCCGCAGCGCCGGAGCGTATTCGGCGAAGACGGCATCAGTTGCGATGTCGGGCATGGCATGGGGCATGGTATATTAGAATACGCGGCACGCTGGTAATTATTTTCCAAGCGCTTCCGTGGCGATTTGCGGCGTATTGCGGCCACGTAAAACAACCGCTAAAAAGCCGGAGACCACCCTGCCAACGCTCCACGATCTCATCGCCGACCATGGCGTGCACGTCTTCGACGGCGCGATGGGGACGATGCTGTACGGCAAGGGCTTCTTCCTCAACGTCTGCTACGACGAGCTGTGCGTGAAGCACCCCGAGCTGGTACGCGAGGTGCACGAGGGCTACGTGCGCGCCGGCGCCGAGCTGCTCGAAACCAACACCTTCGGCGCCAACCCCATCAAGCTCGCCGCCTACGGCCTGGCCGACGAGACCGAGAATATCAACCGCGCGGCGGCGGGACTGGCCCGCGAGGCTTCCGGTGGACGGGCGAGCGTCGTGGGGGCGATCGGGCCCTTGGGCATCCGCATCGAGCCGTTCGGTCCCACGTCGCGCGCCGAGGCTCGGGGCTTGTTCGCGCGCCAGGTCGCAGGGCTCCTCGCCGGCGGCGTCGACGGGTTCATTCTCGAGACGTTCAGCGACACCGACGAAATCCGCGCCGCGCTCGAAGCCGTACGCGGCGCTTGCGACCTGCCGGTCGTCGCGCAGATGACCGTCGGCACCGACGGCTTGACGCATTACGGCACCGACCCCGACACGTTCGCCAAGCTGCTCACGGAATGGGGCGCCGACGTGATCGGCGTGAATTGCTCCGTGGGGCCGGCCGGCGTGCTCGAGGCGGTCGAGAAGCTGGTCAAGGCGACGGACCGGCCCATCTCCGCGCAGCCCAACGCCGGCCTCCCCAAGGACGTGGGCGACCGCAAGATCTATCTCGCGTCACCGGAACACATGGCGAGCTACGCGCGGCGCATGGTCGAAGCGGGCGCGCGCTTCGTCGGCGGGTGCTGCGGCACGACGCCCGAGCACATCAAGAAGATCCGCGACTACGTCTCGAGCGTGGCGCCGCGGCGGCCCAGCGCCGTCGTGTCGCGCGAGCGCGTGCAGCCGGCCCCCGGAGTGCAGCCGGTGCCGCTCGCCGAGCGCTCGCGCTGGGGCGCCAAGCTGGCCAAGGGCGAGCTGGTGACGTCGGTCGAGATCGTGCCGCCCAAGGGCGTGGACCCCGCGCCGATGCTGGCGCAATGCCGCGCGCTCAAGGCCGCGGGCGTGGACGCCGTCAAC
>DATLWA010000361.1:0-2066 GCA_035576905.1 Gemmatimonadales bacterium | reverse complement strand
AACGACGCAATGTGGAGACTCCTCGTTGGAATAATACGATGCGCGCCGTCGAACCGTCCTGTAACGGCCCTCGAAGCGGGCCGGTGTCCGGCCCGGCGAGCGCCGGGCGTTGCTGAGATCTCGATCTCAGGGTGCGAGTCTGAATTGATCACGGGTACGCCGAGTTCGAGCAGCCGGTGGTGATGTCGTGGCCGCTCCTCGACCCGGGAAGATTGCGAAGTCCCGAGAAATGGATTTGCATCGGAAATATCGGGGCCGGCTCGACCGGAGAGACGAACTCGACGAGCTCGAAGTGGAGCAGGAAATCGGAGTCCTGATCGGGCGCATCCTCATCCGCATCGTTGATGAGCTCGAGGATGGTCTTCGATGTGAAGGTGACCTCTACGGGCGATGGCCCATCGAACAGCAGCCTGGGGTCGTCTGCAGTATTGATATTGACCGACGCCCCGACCGGCTGCCGACAGACGATGGGAGTTTGCGTACTTGGGACCCATCCAGCCACGAACGAACCCGAAAAGACGTCGAAGTACGTCAAGGAAATACCCGTTGGAGGATTTCCATCGAAAGCCACGGCGGCATTCAGCGTCAAGGGCGCGCCCGCAAACAGCGACAGCGTTGGAATCGCACCCCAGGTAGGGTCATAGGTCACGTTCTCTGAAACAGCATTGCTGATGGTCAGCCTAAGCCCGCTCAGGTCGCCGGGCACTTTGCCGTTGACGATGTCGCCCTCTACGATTTTGATCCTTGCCGTGTGCGGTGAGATCGGCGGATTGCTTCCGATGGTGATACCACCTTGCGGATTTTGAATGACGACGACGCGATGAAGATTGGTTGGCCCCACGGCCGGAAGGTGTGCACAGATTCCGACGAAGTTGATGGTGATTTCTCCCATGATTGCCTCCTTTTAAGGGTTTGTGGTTGGAATGCGACGGGTGAGCAGCGCGATCGACTCCCACGCGGAGCGATCGCCGCGGGCGATCGCGGAAAGCTGCGCGGCACGCACGGCCGCTGCCGGATCGGCGCCCGCGGCCAGCTCGCGGTGCACCTCGGCAAACAACTGCCGGGCATCGCGGTCGGCGATCGGCGTCAAGGTGCCGATGACGGATGCGGCGCCGGCGGCGAGAAAGCCGCCGCCCAGACTCAACGTGTGTACTTGCGGCTGGCGCGGCGCGCGCAGCGTTTCACACGCCGCCAGGACGACCGTGGCACCGTCGAATAATGACGTACGCGCCATGCGCTTGCCTGACACGCGCTCGTCGGCGAAGACCAGCGCCGGATCGCCCGCACCGGGCTGGCGCTCCGTGTGTCCGGCGATGTGCACGACGTCTGCGCGAGGCGCGGCGGCGAGGAACGCGGCGAAGGTCGCCTCGGCGGCCGGGACGCCGGTGAATCGGCCATAGAGGTTCCGAATGTCGAGCAACTCGCTCTCCGATTCCGGCAGCGCCGCCGTGTGGATCGGCCCGCCGGATGGCAGCGTGATGGCGAGCAGCGATCGCGGCGCACGTGCGTTGCCACGCTGCAGCGAGGTCGCGCTGAGAGCAATCGAGACCGGCATCCGCTCGATGAGGTACCGTTTCGTGCGGCGCTCATAGAGCGCGGCGAAGGGAACGCCTTCCAGACGCGGGTCCGGCACCACCACCAATTGCCGCACCCCATCGAGCGCGGCCGGGGCGATGAGGACGTCGTAGAGCGCGGCCAGATCGTTGCCCTCCGCCAGCCGCTCCAGGCGCTCGCGGGCAATCGGCGTCCGCGTCGCGGTGATGCCGCGTTCGGTCACGCATACGGCGACGAGCGCGGAGGGAAGGGCGACGAATTCCAAAACGGCCGTGCCTGTGCCGGCCAGTTGCTGCTGCAGCGGCTGTGCGCCGGGTTGCCCGTCCCCGCGGAGCTGTGTGCGAGCCCGTTCGGCATACGCGAACACCGCCGGCGCATCGCCGCGGTCGACTTGCAGATTGACCGCTTCCTCGAAGAGCGCCGTTCCCGCGTCGAGTACGCCTGTGCCGACGACGGTACCGGCCACGTCCACCGAATGCCGCTCGACGATGGCGATGCCGTCGTCGAGGTCG
>DATLWA010000360.1:0-5786 GCA_035576905.1 Gemmatimonadales bacterium | reverse complement strand
CACCCCTCGCGCCACTCCCTGCACGCCGAAGCGCGGCAGGATCCATTGCGCCACACCCATCGCGAGCTGCAGCATCCAGCCCACCAGGAGCAGCTCGATATGAATCGGCAGGAGTCTTGGGATGAGCGCGGTATCCCCCGTGCCCTTCGCCGCGAGCATCACGCCGCCGAGCGTGAACCCCAGCACCAGGCAGACCAGCGCGGAGCGCACAAACCAGACGCTCACCCGGGGCATGCCGCCGCCTTCACTTCACACGTACGCGGGGCCACGTGTTGAGCACGAACCCGACGCCACCGAGCCACTGCGCCACGGCCGCCGCGACGAGCAGATACGCGGGCCACGGCCCCGCGTGCACGGCCTGCCACGGCTCGGCCACGATGCGCGCGAGCAAGCCGGCGTTGAGCAGGACGTACGCCGCGACCGCGATGCTGTTATGCCCGCGCGGCTGCTCCGGGGAGAACTTCGGGAACATCCAGTAGGCGACGCCGAAAATGAGCTGCGTAAGCCATCCCACGACGAACGCATGGATCTGGGCGGGGCCCGCGGCCATCACGGACGCGGGCAGGCGTATGAGCGGCGCCGCGGCGAGGAGCAGCGCGCCCAGCAGCGCCACGACGAGATACACGAATCCCGTCTTGATGTACCAGCGGGTGAGCGGCGGCATCTACAAGTCTTGTCGAGCGAACCGCCGGCCGGCAAGCCGCAGCGGCACGACGATCCACGCGACGAGCGACGCCGTGAGCAACAGCGCCCCCTGCCCGCCCAACAGCCGGCGCAACGCCGCCCCCGTCGGTCCGGCCACCACGTCGGCACCGAACAAACCCAGGCCGAGGGCGCGGGCGCCGTCTACCGGATTGGCCACGAGCAGCGCGGTGAGACTCCAGGTCGCATCGTGCGCCGGCAGCACGGCCAGAACGGCGATGGCGACGAGGTCCGCGCCGATCACCAGCGCGAACCAGACCGCGACTGCGACACCGACCGCCCGCGCACGACTGCGCGCCGCGACCCCGATCCAGAGTCCCAGCGCCAAGCCCGCCGCGAGCAACAGCGTCGCGATGCCGATGAGCCCGAGATAGCGCAGCACGTCGGCGGCGCCGGCCAGCGCGCCGATCACCACGCCCGCCGCTCCGAACCCCACCAGCAGCGCCGTCGTCAGCGCGAGCGTCCAGGCGGCCCAGCGGCCGAACACCAGATGACTGCGCGGGGCCGGCAGCGCCGCCAGAAACTCGAGCTCCTGGCACTCCGCACCCTGCACCGCGCCGAGCAGCAAGGCGAGCATCGGCACCGTCCACAGCGTCAGCTGCAGCAGGCTCACCGATGTCCGCGCGAATCCCTGCACCGCGACCACGCCGCCGGCCGACAGCCCGGCGAGCGCCACGCCCACCGCGGCGAGCGCGAACCCCGCCGCGAACAGCGGGACGGTCCGCCCGCGACGGGCTGCCGCCCACTCGAACCGGACCAGCGCGGCGCGCGTCACGCTGCACCCTCGCGTACCACGCGGAGCGGGGCGCCGCGGACCAGCGCGCGATACACGCGTTCGATGAGTGGCTCCGTGGCGCGCTCGATCCACGCGACGCCGGCGGCGTGCGCCAGCTCCGGGACCGTGCCGCACGCCACCACCCGGCCATCGACCATGACGGCGATGCGGTCGGCGAGCTGCGCGACGTCGCTCAGGTGGTGCGACGCGAACAGCACGGCCGCGCCCCGCCGCCGCGCGGCGCGAATCGCCTCGCGCACGTCCTCGGCGCCTTCGATGTCGAGCGAAATGCTCGGCTCGTCCAGGATCAACGCCTGCACCGGGCCGAGTGTCGCCAGCGCCAGCAGCACGCGTTGCCGCTGCCCGCCGGACATCTGCGCCAGCGTCGCGTCGAGCCGGTCGCCGAGTCCCGCGTCGGCGAGGGCCTGCGCGCCGGCCTCGGCCGGCAAGCCGCGCGCCGCCGCCACCAGCCGGGCCAGGTCGCCCGCCACGGTCGCCAGTGGTACGCCGAGCCGTTGCGGCAGGTATCCGAGATGCAGCCGCGCGCGCAGCGGCTCCGTCGCCACGTCCCACCCCGCGATGCGCGCCGATCCGGCGCTCGCATGAATGACGCCCGCCAAAATCCGTAGCGTCGTGGACTTCCCTGCCCCGTTGGGCCCGACGAGCGCCACCACCTCACCGGGCGCGACCGTCAACGTCAACGGCGCCAGCGCCGCGCGCTCTCCGAAGTGTTTCGCGACCTGCACAAGCTCGATGCCCAGGGAGCGAGCGCTCATGCAGCCTTCCCCCGACGCCCGCGAAAGCCGGCCAGAACAGCGCCGCCCGCGAGCAGCAACAGGACACCCGCTGCCTGCTGTGGACCGGTCCCCCCCAGCCGCGCGGCGGGAGCGGCGGGAAGCGCGCCCAGCGCCGCGATCTGAGGCGCCCGCGCCAGCGGACACGAGTCCACGGCGCCCGCCGAGGCGAAGACGGGGAACGTCCGTTCGGCCCACGCCAGGGCGTGCGCCGCGGGGCTGTCGAGCAGCGGCCGCAGGTTGTCGTGCGTCAGGGCCAGCTCCGCCAGCGGCGCGGACACGGCATACGGCGCATCGAACGTGCCGTCGCCGTCCAGGTCGTAGCCCGACAACGCCGCCGCGCCCCAGTAATTGCCACGCCCATCCTCGCACAGCCGGTAGGCGCCCGCCGCGGCGCCGCCCGCGGCGTCGAACGTGTTGCCGACGATCGCGTTGCCCGAGACCGTGGTGCTTTCGCTGTTGGCGAACAGCTCGAGGCCGAGCCAGTTGGACGCGACCAGATTGTCGCGGAACCGGCCGCGGATCACGTTGTCGAAGAAGACGCCGACGCCGTTGCCGACGAACGAATTGCCCTCGATCGTGGGTGCCGTCGCCGTCTGCAAGAGCAACCCGTAGGAGCGCGATCCGGCGTTCCACGCGAACACGTTTCCGGTCACCGTCACATGGCGCGAGTTCATGATCACCGCGCCCGCGGCGTTATCGGTGAACACGTTGCGCTCGAAGCGGTTCTCATGGCTGAACATGTAGTGCAGGCCGAAGCGCACATGCGACACGCGATTGCCCCGCACCACGGCGCTGTCGGAGTAGGAGAAGTAGATGCCGTCGCGCATCCAGGCGATGCGATTGTCCTCCGCCAGGACGCCGCGGCTGTTGTAGAGCGAGATGCCGTCGCCGCGATCGCCTTCGCGCCCGAGCGCGGCACCCAGGATGTCGAGCCGCCGGACCTGCACGTCGCGCACCTGCTGCAGGTACACGCCGAACAACACGTCGCGCAGGACCAGGTCCTCGAGCGTCACCGAGTCGGCTTCGACCCGGATCCCGGCGTCGTAGTGATCCGGATCGCGCCCCGACCCTGTGATGGTCAAGCCGCGCACCACCGAGCCCCGCGCCCGCACCACGAGCACCGTGCCGTGCCCGTCGCCCTGCAACACGGCTCCGGGGGCGCCGAGCACCACCGTGCGTCGCGCCAGCACCAAGGGCCCCGCGTGCACGCCGGGGCCGAGGCGCAGCGTGTCCGTCGCGGGACCGGAGAGCCCGAGGACGGCGAGGGCCAGCGCGATCATCCGCGGATCGCGCGGCGGGCGTCCCAGGCCAGCAGGCCCATGAGGCAGGCGGTCGCGGCCATCAACAGAAACGTGCCGGCGCCCGGAAACGAGTAGATCTCGAAGTTGGCCAGGTGCTGGTGCCCGAACAGCGGCGGCGTGAACGGCGGCACCTTGATGGGGGCTTCGGGATTGAGGCGGTGCCCGTAGGCGTACATCCGGTACCAGAACACGCCGAAGGAGAACGCCGAGAAATAGAGCAACAGCACCGTCAAGTCGACGAGGTCGCGGACCTTGGCGAACAGCACCGTGCGCAGCGACAGCAGGAAAAACATGCCCAGGGCGAACGGAATGAACTTCATCTCGACGAAGTCCGCCGCGGTGATGTCCTTCATGCCGATGTAGTGGTTGAGGATGTTGATGCCGTCGAGGTCGGCGCCGCCGGCACCGCCCACGAGCTTGTAGCTATAGATCGAGAGCCGCAGCCCCTCGGGGAACTGATTCGCGAACATGGTGATGCGCCACAAGGGAAAAACGGCCGCCACGAGCAGCAGCAGCCCCACCCCGAGCACGGCGAACCGTGCCCGGGGGGAGAGGACGCGATCGAGCCACGTCGTGACGCTCATGCTACCGGCCGCCACCGGCCGGCGCGGTTGCCGTACCGCGGACCGCGGCCGCCCCGCCGCGCGGCTTCACCATGAGATAGCCCTGCATCTCCTGGTGCATCGCCGAACAGAAGTTGGTGCAGTAGAAGGGATAGACACCCGGCTTGGTGGCGCGGAACGCGACCGTCTTCGACTCGCCCGGATCCATCACGATGTTGATGTTGTAGAGCGCGATCCCGAAGCCGTGGATCATGTCGCGCTCCTGCTCGGCGTTGGTGACGTGAATGATCACCGAGTCGCCCTGGTTCACCTCGATGGCGTTGGGCGCAAAGTAGGAGCGAATCGCGAACAACTTGACGTCCACCACATTGCCGCGGCGCGTGATCCTGGCGTCGCTCGCCGCCCAGATGGCGTTGGGGTCCTTGCTCTCGGCCTTGGGATAGACCTCGATCGGATGCAGCAGGCTCGCCGGTGCGATCTGCGCGAAGTGCGGCTCGGGCTCGGTGAAGGCCTCGTACAGCATCGACAGGCCGCTGCCCGTGATATCGATCAGCTCGCTCGACTCCGGCTCCGACGGGCCGACGTTCAAGTGCTGCCCCTTCGACATCTTGTTCATCGACACGAGGTACTTGCCGTAGGGGTGGCGCATATCGCCGCCGGCCACCACGAGGTGCCCGACTGCGTAATGCACCGGGATCTTGGCCACCACGAGCGACGAGTCGTGGCCGTCGAACGGGCCGACCTTCCACTTGGCCACGGACGATTCCACGTACAGCGACGTGTAGGCGTAGCCCTGGTCGTCGAACTGGGTGTGCAGCGGACCCAGGCCGACGGGCACTTCGGCGACACGGATGGCCTCGGCGCGCAGCACCGGGATGCCGTCTTCATTGCCGACCGTATCGTGCTGGGCCGCCGCCTGCTGGAACTTGGCGAAGTCGAACACGGTGACGTAGGGCGCGAGCTTGCCGTTGCAGATCACATAACGCCCGTCCGGTGTGAAGTCGGCGCCGTGCGGACTCTTGGCGCAGGGCACGAGAAAGATCGCGCCCGGAATGTCCCGCGGATCGAGCACATGCGCGCCGCCCAGCAGCTTGCCTTTGCCCGCGGCGGCGGCAGTGGCCGCCATCTTCCAGTTGACGAACACGACGTAATCGCGGTCGCGCTGGCTGGCCGTCACTTCCAGCCGGCCCGTCGCCCGCTCGGCGTTGTACGAGGTCCATACCGCCCAGTCGTGCGAGCCATCGCGCCCGGTCGAGGCCAGGTCCCAGTCAAACGGCGGCGTGACAATCTGCCAGGCGAGGCGCATCTCACCGGTCGCGCTGTCGATCTTGATGCCCGAGACCATGCCGTGGTACTTCGTGGCGTAGTCGCTGAGCGGCGCATAGGTCCCGACCGGGAGCGGGATGGCGAAGCGGCTCGCCACCATGGCGTATTCGGAGTTCTCGGTGACGAACGCCGAGCCGTGGTTGCCGCTCGAGTTGGGGATCGGCCCGAGGATCTGTTTGGTCTTGAAGTCGCGCAGGTCGATCCGCGCCAGCCGGTTGTTGGCGTTGTCGTTCACGAACAGCCAACGGCCGTCGTAGTCGCCCTTGGTCTTGGACAACGCGGGATGGTGCACGTCGCCCCACGTGTAGCCGCCCAGCATGCG
>DATLWA010000359.1:0-9177 GCA_035576905.1 Gemmatimonadales bacterium | reverse complement strand
GGCCGTCATCCCACACGCGGCGTCGCTGCGTCAGCCTTGCGGCCATTGCGCAATATTCCCCACTGCTGCCTCCCGTAGGAGTCTGGGCCGTGTCTCAGTCCCAATGTGGCTGATCATCCTCTCAGACCAGCTACCCGTCGTTGCCTTGGTGGGCCGTTACCCCGCCAACTAGCTGATAGGCCGCGAGACTCTCCATCGGCGCAACCTTGCGGCTGCTTTCATCGCCCAGGGATGCCCCCGAACGATCGTATGCGGTATTACCCGGCCGTTGGGCCGGCTATCCCCCACCATTGGACAAGTTTCTCACGTGTTACGCACCCGTCTGCCACTGAATCTGGAGTTGCCCCCAGATCCCGTGCGACTTGCATGTGTTAGGCACGCCGCCAGCGTTCGTCCTGAGCCAGGATCAAACTCTCCAATAGAGAATTCGAACAGCTCTCGCGAACGACTGTATTTCGCTTGTCGTCCGAATCAACATCAGAGTTAAACCCCTCGCGCCACGCGTCTGATCGCGCGACGCTGATATCGGGGCCGCACTCCACACATTCGATCATCAGTTCTCAAAGAGCGCGCCGCGAAAAAACTTCGCGGCGAGACTCACATTCTACCCGGGGCCTGGAGGCCAGTCAAGGGGGGCGTTTACAAGCACATACAGCCCCTCCACCCGTCCCAAAAACGCCGCGGCCGCCGCTTGACGAACGGCACCCCGCCGACTACTGCGCTGGACTTCCGGAGGTGAAAACTGCGACCAGCTGAGGGACCACGCGCCCGGGAGGAATCGAACCTCCGACCGGCAGATTAGAAATCTGCTGCTCTATCCAACTGAGCTACGGGCGCAAACACACAGACGCCTAGACGTCGCGACGTCTAGACGCCTAGTCGGGGCGGCGGGATTTGAACCCGCGGCCTCCTGGTCCCAAACCAGGCGCGCTACCGGGCTGCGCCACACCCCGATTGAACCGTTGCCAGTCGGGGACCACCTGTTGCCAGTTCCCAGACGGCAAGCGGTTGCAAGTTATCCGGCTGCAGGAAAACTATCCACTGACCCGGCGTAACAGGACCTCGATCAGGGCCCGGAAGGCCCTGCCCCGATGCGACACCCGGTGCTTGGCCGCGGGCGGCACCTCGGCGAAACTCGCCTGGAGATCGGGCGAAAAGAACAGCGGGTCGTAGCCGAAACCGCCGCTGCCGCGCGGGGCCGTGAGGATCCACCCCTCGCACGTCGCTTCGACGATCTCGGGCACGGCGGTGGGTGTGTCGAGGTAGGCCACCACGCAGCGGTACCGTGCGCCCCGCTCGCGCTCGGGCACGGCGGCCAGACGCTCGAGCAGCAGCGCGTTGTTGCGCGCGTCGGCGGTGTCGGCGCCGCCCGTGCCGCCGGCCCAACGCGCCGAGCGGACGCCCGGAGCGCCGCCCAGCGCATCCACCTCTATCCCTGAGTCGTCGGCGACGGTCGGCAACCCGCTGCGCTCGGCGAAGTGCCGCGCCTTGGCGACCGCGTTCTCGGCGTAGCTCGTGCCCGCTTCGAGCTCGTCCTCCTGGGGGCGCCGCTCGAGGCCGCAGTCGGCCGGGAAGACGACCTGAAACGGCAGGCCGGCGAGCAGCTCGCGGATTTCGCGCTGCTTCCCCGGACTGCGCGTGGCCACGAGGAGCTTCATGCGCCGCGCAGGCGACGGACCAGATCGGTGGTGGATTTCCCCGGGACGAGCGGCACGCGTACCACCCGCCCGCCCCAGCCCTCGACGTCGTCGGCGCCCACGATCTGGTCGCGGCCGTAGTCGGCGCCCTTCACGAGGACGTCGGGCCGCAACGCGTGGATCAGCTCGAGCGGCGTGTCCTCCTCGAATAACACGACGCAGTCGACGCACGCCAGCGCCGCCAGCACGCGGGTGCGATCGACTTCGCCCACGAGCGGGCGGTCGGCGCCCTTGCCGAGGCGGCGCACCGACGCGTCGGCGTTGACGCCGACCACCAGCGCGGCGCCCGCGGCCCGGGCGGCCTCGAGCAGAGCGACGTGTCCGGCGTGCAGCACGTCGAACACCCCGTTGGTGAACACGACGGGGCCCGCCACGGCGCGGCGCCACGCCGTGGCGTCGCCGCGGGAGCGTATTTTCGCAGCCGTGTTCAGAGCGACTCGGACGCCTTGGGGTGGAGATTGAACGTGTGCGTGAACAGCGGCAGGTGGACCGTCTCGCTGTAGCTCGTCTCGATGTCGATCTCGCGCGGTGACAGGGTCCGGCGGATGCTCAGCTGGCGCGCCGCTTCGTCCGGCAGGCCGATGTCCTGCACCGCCGCTTCAATGCGGCGGCGGATGGTGCCGTCGTCGAGCGCGGACGCGAGGTGCGCCTGCGACTGGATCTCGTCCAGCAGGCGGTAATAGCGGAAGTAGACTTCGCCGATGTTCACGCCGTAGTACAGGAACGCGACGAAGAGGAGCAGCGACAGGAGACACCCCATCGAGCTCGCACCGCGCCGGCCCGTCCCCACCCGCCTCACCACTGGGATTGCGCTCCCTCCACGATCTCGGTCACGAGCTTCTGCAGCGCGACCTGGCGACCGTCCTTTTCCTTCGGCGGCGTGTACTCCCCGTCCACCGTCAGACTCTGCCGCGACCAGATCGTCTTGCCGTCGCGCTGATTGACGATCTCCACGTCCACCGTCAACTGCACGCGGCGCTTGGTCACGTCCACCTTCCCCTGCCCGCCCACCAGCTGCGCGGGGATGTCGGGCTCGTAGCGCACCACGCGGCCGCGCACCACGGCATCCGCGGTCTGCTCGCCGGCGAGCCGCAGGCCCAGCCGGCTCTCGAGCGCCTCGTGCACCGCCTGGCTGACTTCCTGCGTCAGCGCCGGCTCGGCCGTCTGGTTGTCGAACGGCAGGATCGCCACCGTGCGGATGTTCGGCAGGCCGCCGCCGGCGAACCCGTACAGACACCCCGACAGCGCGAGCGCCAGCGCGCTAGCGCCGGCTGCGCCACAACTGCGGCGGGACCACTGCCGCCGTGTCGATGCCCGTGACTGTGAATTCAAACCGCGCCGGCCCCTCCGGAAAGTCGATCCGCCCGCTCACCGGGCGCGCTCCCGGATCCAGCTGCGCCGCACTGCGGGCCACCACGCGACCGGCCCGCCGCCATTCGGCGTCGAGCTCGCGGCCCGCCGCGCCCGTCCCCGGGCGCGTCACATACTCGAGCGTGTCGGCGCCGGCGGTGAACCGCCAACGCCAGCCGTCACCGTCGCGCCGCCCCGCCACGTCGGCGCCGGGCGCCGGCGGCCGCACCGTGCCGAGCGCCGCCCACAACATCGGGACGGCCGGCACCATGCGCCGAAAGTCGGCGCTGGGATCCCCCCACACCACCGAGTCGCCGATGACGACTCCCGCGCCGGAGGCGAACCCCAGCATCGCCACGTAGTCGAGCCGCAAGGAATCCGGCGGCGCGATCCGCACCGTGCCGCGCCCGCCGCCGCTCAGGCGCTCGTCGCGGTATTTCCAGCGCAACCGGATCGCCACCGTGCGCGGCGGCGCGCTCGCGCGCGCCCACGCGTCGGCCGTGTCGCGCGCCACCGGCGCCAGCGACTCGGGGACCAGCGGTCCCGGACGCCCGGGACACGCGGCGAGCAGGACGCTAGCGCCAATGTAGGAAAGGGCGCGGAGCCGGTCAAGCGAAAAGCGTTGCCGGCTCAGTAGTTAAACCCGAAGAAGAAGTCGACGAACTTGCGCCCGCGTGACGACTCCGGCAGGCCGTAGCTCAACAAGTCGCCGGAATGGAAGCGATATCCGAAGTCCAGGCGCAGCACGAGGGGCTCGGCGATGGGCATGCGCAGTCCGAACCCCGCGCTGCCGAGCGTGCCGCGATCGCTGAGCTGCGGCGTCCAGGCGCGCGCCACATCGGTGAAAAACGCGCCCTGCACGCCCGGGAAACGGATGTCGCCGAACGGGAAGCCGAAGGTCAGGAAGTCGGTGACCGGGAAACGCCACTCGCCGTTGAGCATCCAGGCCCGCGTGCCCGCGACGTACCCGAACAGCGGATAGCCGCGCAGCCCCCAGGAGCCGCCGATATTGATGCGGCGCGGATGCAGACCGCCCGCGAAGTAGCCCAGCCCGCGGAAGGCGAACGCGCTGCGCAGCGACGTGCGCAGATAGCGGCGGTAATCGACGGTGCCGACATACGCGTCGAAGCGGCCGTGGCTGATGTCGTTGACGATGCCGGCGGTGACGTCGTAGCGCTCACCGTCGATCGGCCCCGTGTCGAGCCACAGCGAGTTGTCTTTGACGTAGCTCAGATAGTTGGACGCGAGCCAGCCCACGCGGTGCAGGTCGCCCGGGTTGTCGGTCACGATGTCGAAGCGATCGGAGCGCTCGACACGGTACTCGGCTTCGACGCGGCGGAAGCGCGTGATCGGGTAGCGCAGGTCCACGAACGCCCCCATCGACGTCTCGCGGAACAGCGTGGTGAAGTCGTTGTCGTAGAACAGGCCGCGCAGCCGGAACACGCCGGCGCCCCAGTTGATGCGGCGGCGCTGATTCAAGTAGAAGACGGTGCCGTTGAAATTGTCCACCAGGCTGCCGAGGCCGTTGCCCTCGAACGACGACAGCGCGATGTACAGCTGGTGGTCCGAGAGCAGATCGCTGAACAGGAACACGGCGCCCTGGGCCGAGCCGATGCCGGGCGCCACGACCGCGTCGCCGGCGGCAAAGTCGAGCGTGTACTTCTTCTCGTACGGCGCCGCGTCCTCGCGGGCGTACTTCGGATTCGCGAGCTCCACCCACGGCCACGCGGCGGGCTGGCGCTCTGCGGCGAGCGCGAACGTCGGCGTAGACGAGTCGACCTGCGGGCGGGCGAAATAGATGTTGAAGGTGAGATCGGCGAACCCCGAGAACACGAGCCCGCCCTCGCGCTCCACCCACTGCGGATCGAACGCCCCGTTCAGCGTGTTGGTCTCGCGGCGGCCGCTGCCGAGTGAATCGATCGAGTAGATCTGGACGATGCTGTCGCGGTCGCTCGAGAAGTAGATACGGCCGTTCTCCGCCCAGCGCGGCGTGTCGTCCTGCCAGTCGCCGTAGGTGAGGTAGTCCACCGCGCCGCTCGCCACGTCGAGCTTGAACAGGTTGCGCGCGCCCTTGGGCCCGAAGGCCGTGCGATCGGAGGAGAACACGATGGCGCGGCCGTCGGGGCTGAACGACGGATCGAGATCCTGGTAGCGGTCCGACGTGAGGCGCTCGAGGCGGCCGTCGGCCAGCCACAGGCGGTACAGGTCGGAATACCCCGAGAGGGCGAGGCCTGAGAACGCCACGCTCTTGCCGTCGGGCGCCCACGCCGGCGACAGGATCGATACCAGCTCGGGGAACGCGTACCGCCCGACCACCTTGCCCCGCCGGATGTCCCAGAAGAACAGCGCATCGCGCTCGGCGTAGCGGCTCGAGAACACCACGACGCCCGCCGCGTTCACGTCCATGCGCGATTCGAAGAAGTGGAACGACTCGAACTCCGGCGTGCGCTCGCCCTGCACCACCACCTTGGGCCGGCCGCCCGCGAAGCGGCGCGAATAGATGTTGGTGTATCCCGTCGACGGCGAGAAATACAGGAAGCCGCTGCCGCTGTCCTCCGGCACCCAGTAGGCGACGGGCTTGATGGCGAGCTTCGCGACGGCGCGCGCGGTGAGCGCCAGCGGCTTGGCGGTTTCCACCACCGGGTAGTACTGCTGGCGCATCCAGTACTGCCACTCCTCGGAGATCTGCTCCAGCGTCTTCCCGTACACGCCGCGTACCGCGTCCTCGAACGTCGTGTACTTCCACAGCTCGCGGTAGAACTCGCCGACGCGCCACTCGCCGTAGCGCAGCGCCAGGAAGCGGTGGATCGTGCCGCCCATCGGATAGACCAGGCCGCCGTAGTAGTAGTTCAACTCCTTGAGCGACGGCAGGCTGCCGCTGACGGTCATGTCGCGCAGGATCATGATGTCGCGCGAGTCCTCGCCGGCCGAGAAGAACTCGGCCATGCCCTCGCTCCACCACAGCGGCGTGCCGGCATGGCGCTGCCGCGGGTAGCGCACGTACGCCTCGGTCAGCAGGCTCAACTGGAATTCGTGCACCAGCTCGTGGCGGATGGTGTGGCGGAACTCGACGTAGTTGCCGGTGAACGGCAGCGTCACGCGGCGCTTCAAGAAATCGGTGACGCCGAGCAGTCCCTCGGGCGGCACGAACGGCAGCACGTTGGTCTGCTCGAAGTCGGAGTGCGACGCGTAGATGATCAGCGGGATGCGGCGGTCGACGGCGTGCGCGAGGCGCCGCTCCAGCACGCCGTAACTCTCCTCGGCGTAAGCGAGCGCGACGCGCGCCAGCTCTTCTTCTTCGGGATAGTAGTAGAGGTCCACGTGCTCGCCCCGCAGCACGTGCCAGTCGAAATCGCGGTACTGGATCTTGTTCTGCCCGAAGTAGCCGAATTGCGCCGCGGCGCCGGCCGGGGCGCCGCAGAGGGCCAGCAACAGCAGCCAGCGCCGCCCGCTCACCGGTGGATGCTGCGGATGCGGTCGCCCTGGGCGATCTGGTTGAGCACGGTCAGCCCCGAGACGACGCGCCCGAAGACGGTGTAGATGCCGTCCAGGTGCGGCTGGGCGGAGTGACAGATGAAGAACTGACTCCCGCCCGTGTCGGGCCCGGAGAGCGCCATGCCCATGATACCCGCGTCATAGCGGACCGGATTCACCTCGTCCCGCAGGACGAACGGCGGCCCGCCCCAGCCGTCGCCGCGCGGATCGCCGTCCTGCACCACGAAGTTGGGCTCCACCCGGTGCCAGCGGTTGCCGTCGAAGAACCGCCGGTCGACGAGGCCAAGGAATGCGGCCACCGTGAGCGGCGCGTCGCCCGCCAACAGCTGCACCACCATGTTGCCACGGTCGGTCTCGATGGTGATCGTCGGCAGCGCGGCCCCCTGGAGCGCGGGCACCAGGTAGCGCCGCGCCGCGTCGCGATAATCGACGTCGGTGCGCCCCGTTGCGATGGGCGCCACTGGCCCCCACACCGCCGCGGCGTCGGGCAGCTTGGCGGCGGCCAGGCGCCGCACCAGGTAGTCGTCGGCGCGCGGTGTCGCGGCGATGAAGCGGTTGGCGACGCGGATCCGCCCGGCGCCGCTCGCCTGGGCGATCGCGGCGAGCGCCGCCACGGCCGAGAGGCGCGCGTCGTCGAACTGGTCTCCGGCGGCGCGGCGGTAGGCCTGCGCCAGCCCGTCGACGTCGTCGATGTTGGGGACGCGTGCCAGGAGGTCCGCCGCGACGCTGCGCACGGCCGCGTCGTCGGCGGCCAGGAGCCGGCGCGCGGTTGGCAGAATCGTCGTGTCGGTCGCGGGCACGATGCGGCTCAAGCCCTGCAGCGCCTGCGCCACCACCCGGCCATCCGCGTCGGTGAGCTGCGCCTCGAGGCGGTCGCGCGCGTGGGCCGCGGCGAAGGCCTCGGCGGCGACGCTGCGCCAGCGCCAATCGGCATCGGCCACCAGTGCGGCGGCGGCCGCGACGCCCGCGGCGCTGTCGGCCTCCGCCAGCCCGAGCAGCGCCTGGCGGCGAATCGCGAAGCCGGCCGCCGTGAGCCGCGCGCGGAGCGCCGTGCGCGCGACGCTCCCGCCCATCGCGCCGAGCGTGGCCTCGGCCTGGATGGCCACGCCCACGTCGGGGTCGCCGGCGAGCGGCGCCACCGCGCCGGCGAGCGCGCTGTCGCGATACCCCGCGAGACTGCGCAACGCGTTGATGCGCACGGCCGCCTCCGGGTCCCTGAGCAGCGGGCGGAAGCGGTCGGCGACGGCGGGCACGTCGAGGTGGGCGCTGTCCACGAGTGCACGCGTGGCGCCGCGGGCGGCGACCGCGCGCACGGTTGCGTCGCGGTCCTGCAACGCGTTGAGGAGGGCGGGCAACCCGGCCACGGTACGCAACCGGCCCAGCGAGAACAGCGCACTCCGCCGTGTCACCACGTCGGGATCGTCGGCGTACCCCACGAGCGCGCTCACCGGGGCCCGGGGACCCAGCCGCCACGCTTCGAGCAGCGCGGCGGCGACCGGCGGCGGCGCGGCCACGCCGGGATTGCCGAGCTGCAGGATTTCCGCGACGGCGCGGGCGCCCGCGTCGCCGCCGATCTTCGCGACGGCCGTCACGGCCTCGGCCGGCGCCGTCGCGCCCGCGCCCGAGCGCACGAGCGTCATCAAGGGCTCGATGCTCCGTGGGTCCTTGAGGAGGCCCAGCGCGAAGGCCGCCGTGGCCCGCACCGACTCCACCGTGTCCGCGAGCAGCGGCACGAGCAGGTCCACGCCCTGCGGGTCGCCGATGCGGCCCGCGGCGAGCGCCGCCTGGCGCCGCACGTCGGGGTTCGCCGACGCCACCGCGTCGCGCAGGGCCGCGGCGTCGAACACGCGCGCGTCGCTCGCGGCGAGGAGCCGGGCCAGCTGGCCCACCAGCGCCTCGTCGGCCTGCTGCGCGCGCAGCGGCCGCGGGCCGGTGAGCAGCAGCGCCAGCGCGGCGCTACAGACGAACGGGATCGGGTGCAGTCTGCAAGAGCGCAAGGACGTGCTCCGGAATGCGGGACAACGTGTGTCGTGTGGTCAGCGCGATGAGCGCCGTCTCGGCCGTGGCCAGGAGGTCGCCGTTCTCGGCGCGCTCGACGGCATAACCGAACGTGACGCGGCGCGAGGCGAGGTCACGCACCCAGCAGCGGATGCGCAGCAGCTCGTCATAGCGGGCCGCCTGGCGGTAGCGCACGCGCAAGTCGGTCACGGCGAGGAAGACCCCTTCTTCCTCCATCTGGCGGTACGTGAACCCCGCGGCGCGCAGGTGCTCGGTGCGCGCCATGTCGAGCCAGACGACATAGCGGGCGTGATACACCACGCCCATCTGATCCGTCTCCGAGTAGTTGACGCGATGTTCGATCGAGCTGATCTGCGCGGCACCGGCGGGTCGGGAGGAGCCGGTGCTCATTCGCCGTACGGAATCCAAATGTTCTTGACCTCGGTGGCACGGCGCAGGAACGCGCGGCCTTCGCCCTGGCGCGCGTCGAACCAGTCGCGCGGAGCGGCCGTCGCCCACGTGCGCTTCATGTTCCCGGCAGACGCCTCCTCGACCATGCGCACGCCGGCGGCGCTGCCGCAATACCACAGCCCCTCGACATCGAGGTGCTCGGCGAGCACGCGGGCCAGCGCGTCTT
>DATLWA010000358.1:0-12841 GCA_035576905.1 Gemmatimonadales bacterium | reverse complement strand
CGCGTCGCCAGCCGCACGATCTTCGACGTCTCGCTGTAGCGGTAGGTCTGGAGGACGACCGCCGGGGTCGTCACGAGGCTCATGTCAGCAGGCCTGCGCGGTGCCCCGATGGGAGAAGCGATGCACGCGGCGGTCGAAGGCGCTGCAGGCGCTCACATCCACGAGAATCACCCGGTAATGGACGAGGCCGTTCGGCATCTGCGTCCGGTCCGTGATGAGGTACGACCGATACCGCGCGCCCAACCACGAGTCGAGCGTCGGCGCCGGCGCGGTCGGCTGGCCCCACGCGCCGACGAGCAGCACGCGCACCGAGTCCTTGCTGGGCGTGAGCGAGTCGCGCGGGTTGGGGAAAAACGTCGCACCTACGACGGTGCGGTCGATGGTGACCACCCAGCCGCGCATCCGCCCGTCCAACAGATCGAGCTGGCACAGCGCGGCATTCCCCAATGCCTGCGCCGCCGACGCGCTGTCGCGGTCGAAGTGCGGCAACGAAAATCCGAAGGCGAGCTCTGCGACTCCCTGCGGGCTGTAGTGTCGCTGGAAGCTCCCGACGTCCGCGAGCGGACGGCAATCCCCGTTGAGGGCGAGCAGATCGTCCTGCGCGCCGCCGACGTGCACGCCCTGGAACGTCGCCCAGCGCGGGCCGCTCGCGACCTGCGCCGGGCCCAGCGCCAGCGCCGCGGCGAGCGCGAGCGCCGTCCGCACGTTAGTTGCCGTGCTCCAGCACGATGTACTTGGCGTCGTCGGCGGACACGGCCTCGAGCCACGTGATCAAGTCGTTCACGCGGCTAGGCGGGTACACGCCGCGCGCGCCCGTCATGCGGCGCGTCACCTTGAGCACGCGGCCGGTCTGGCTGTAGTGCGCTTCGTAGTGGCCCCAATCGCTCGGCAGATCGACGTCCTTGGGGAGCCGCGCGTGCCAGCCGTCGGGCAAGGTGACTTCGACGTTGTCCTCGTCGACACCCTCGCCGCTCACCGCGGCGGCGCTGAGCGGGAACTGGCGCGCACCGCGGTTCCGCAGATCCGCGGCCATGCCGCGGAGCTGATACGTCCGGATCGGCAGGGTGAAGATGTCGGTGCCGCCCGCGGACGACGTCGCGCGGCCGTTGTGGATCGCGAGCGCCACGCGCGGCTGCACGGTGAGATCCCGTCCGTCGAACAGCAGCAGACTGTCGCCCGCCGCGCCCGCGAACACGGCGTTGGCGATGTTGCCCGCCAGCCGCGTCCGCGCCGTCGAATCGAGCCGCGACTGGAAATTGTCGCGCAGGCCGTACTGCCGGTTCCCGGTGGCGAGCTCCTCGAGCCGCCCGCTGAACATCCCGTCGGGCGACAGCGCACCGGTGATGTGGGAAATCTCGCGGTTGTCCGGAACCGGCGCCTCGGGCAGCACGACGTGGTCGTCGCTGCCGTCCGGCTTCACGACCAGCGCGAAGCCGCCCTGCTCCGCCGGCGGCAGCAGCCCGAACGGCACCAGCTCGGCCGTCAAGTCGAGGAACTGGTAGCCCGGCTTCCCGGGCCACACGACGGCGGCGATCATGTGGTCGAACTGGTTGATCGACGGCAGCGTGCTGTCGGCGTCGGCGCTGGAGCTCAGCAGCAAGGGATAGGCGGTGACGCCCATGCGGCGCGCCAGGGCGATGAACAGCGTCGCCTTGTCCTTGCAGTCGCCGTACTTCGTGTCGAGCACGGCGGCGGGCTGGCGCGGCTGGTAGCCGCCGATCCCGAGCGACAGCGAGACGTAGCGGATGTCCTGCGCCACCCAGCGGTGCACCGCCCGCAGCGAGTCTTCCAGCGTCTTCGCCCCGGCCACGAGCTCGGTGAGCTTCGCGTCGAGGGCGGGCGTGATCTCGAAGCGATCACGGGCGAGGCCGGCGTACCAGCGCGCGATGTCCTCCCACGTGGTGGTACCCACCATCTCGATGTGAGAGAACACGGTGTCGGGCGACCCGGCGAAGGGCTCGCGCTCGATG
Organism: Gemmatimonadales bacterium; assembly: GCA_035576905.1. GTDB lineage: Bacteria > Gemmatimonadota > Gemmatimonadetes > Gemmatimonadales > GWC2-71-9 > DATLWA01. The sequence continues at coordinate 10,871 of DATLWA010000358.1, read as the reverse complement.
CGCGGCACGTCCTGCGTCGCCCACGTGTACACGCGCCGGCCTTTGGCGACCGTCACCCGCGCCTTGAACCGCAGGTTCTTTTCCTGGATGCGCGGGTGATAGTTCTCCGGCATGTCGACGACGAGCCGCGAGCGGCGCGTCAAGCGGCTCGTGTGCACCGACCAGGCCGAGTAGAAATCGCCCGGGAGCGGCGCCTGGAAGCGCTCGGTGGTGTAGCTGTAGTCCACGATCGTGCCGGGGGCCACGCCCGCCAGCGAGACGCGCCGGACTTTGCCGTCCGAATACACCGGCGCCGACAGCGCCACCGGCGACAGCGACTCCTGCTCGTGGCTCGGCCCGTCGCTGATCACCGTGCCGTCCGGCTTGACCACGCGAATCCAATTGATGCGCAGCTTCTCGCGGCTTGCGTTGTAGCCGAAGGATTGCTCGGCCCAATCCTCCACGCCGTCCTGGTTGAGGATCTGGATCACCTGGCGGTACGTGCGCACCGTGCGGCCGTCGGATTCGATCCGCACCACGCCGTCATCCAACAGATAGATGTACGGATCGTCGGGGTGGGTCCTGGGGTCCACCGCCAGCCGGTAAATGGTGTCGCTCTGGACCGAGGGATCGCCCGACGGCGTGATGTTGGGCGCCTGGGCCAGGGCAGCGACGGCGACGAACGGCAGCCCGGCCAACGGGAGGTGACGCATGCAACGCTCCAAGCGGATGACTGGTGGACGTTAGGGGATGGCGGGCGAGAACGCTACCGCCGCGGCGCGCGGGCACGTGCCCACCGCGACGGTCTTCAACACGGTGAACGCCGGAGGCGCCGACAGCACGTGCACGACGCCCGGTCCGCCGCAACCGCGCGGCGCCACGGCGTACACGCGGCCCCGCTGGTCCACCGCGAGCGCCACGACGCTGTCGCCGCCGGGCGTGAGCCCTGCGCCCGGCCCCCGCGTGAGGGTGCGCGTCAGAGTGTTGAATTCCATGATGCCGTTCGCGCCACCGGCGATGAGCAAGCGGCCGGAGGGGTGATACACCGCGGGCCCGGGAAGCTCTCCCAAACCGTTGATGACTGCGACTTCGCTGCGGGTCGCCGTGTCGACGATGGACAGGCGGCCGTCGGCCTGGCCCGGCGCGCCGCGGTCGACCACATAGATCAGACCGTCGGCGCCGAGCGTGGCGAACTGCGCGTTGGTGCCCGTGAGCGGGATGGTGTCGATCGCGTTGCTGGCGCCGCTCGTGAGCCGGACCGTGATCGAGCTCCCGTTGGCGTTGACCGCCCAGACGCGCCCGTCGGCCACCACGGCGGCGCTGGCGCCGTCGCCGGCGGCGCTGCGGGCCGTGGTGTCGAATGTCAGATAGTTGATCTGCTGCACGCGATTGAGCCCCGGCTCCGCCACCCAGGCCAGCGAGTCATCCTGCACGGCGACGGCCGATGCCTGGGCGCCGGCCGGCAGCGTGACGAACTGGATGACGCCTCCGCCCACGGCAAAGAGGCGGGTGACCGCCACCGAGTCGCCGCCGCCGAGGGGCGTGAGCAGGAACGAATCGCGCGCCGCGATGCTCGCTGGCGTGGCGAAGGGGCGGCCGATGGGAAGATTGGTGCCGGTGAAACGCGTGGCGCTCACCAGCGTCATCGCGTTGGAGCCGGTGTTGGCAACGGCGACGATCTGCCCCACTGTGGTGTCTTTCTCTAAGGCGTCGCTGCACGCACCGGCCAGCGCCACCAACACCACGACTCCCAGTGCCTGTCGTCTCACGTCAGCCGCCTCCCCGCCGTCAGTGTCCCACGTTCACCGCTCCCCCGAATAATAGAGTGCGCCCGCGCGCGGGGAAGTTCCTGATGTCCTGGTACTTGGCGTCGAACAGGTTTTCGACGCGGGCGTTCAGGGCCAACCCGGGCCAGGCACCCCGCCCGCGGCTCAACGCGTAGCTGCCGCTCAAGTCGACCCGCGTGTGTGGCGGCAGCGTCACGCGCACGGCGGGGTACGGCGCGTAATCGTAGTCGTCGCGGTCGCCCGTGAACACGGTCGCGAGCGACACGCTGCCCCGGTCCCGCAGCGCGTAGTCCAGGCGCAGGCTCCCGGCGTTCGTGGGCCGGCGCTGCAGCCGCTGTCCCGCTGTGTCGCGCGATTCGAGGTAGGCATAGCTCACAGCCACCGTCATCGCGGCGCCGATGGTGCCCTGGATCCCGACCTCGATGCCCTGCACCCGGGCGCCGGGCACGTTGTAGAAATTGACGGAATCGGGGCCCAGCGGCGCGCCGCTGTATTGCACCAGCTCCCGGAACCGCTCGTGGAAGTACGTGACGGCCACGGTGACGTGGTCGCCCGGCGGCGTGTGCTCGAGCCCCACCTCCCAGCTGGCCGATTGCTCGGGTTGCAGATTGGGATTACCGCGCGCGAACGACGATGTGCCGAAGTTCTCGAGCAGGGTCGGCTCCTTGAAGCCTGTTCCCGCCGCGGCCCGCGCGCGCGTGCGTTCGTCCAGCCGCCACACCATCCCCGCCCGGCCGGTGCCGTGCGTGCCGAACTGCTGGTTGTCGTCGATGCGCGCGCCGAGCGTGAACGACAGCGGCCCGGTCGTGCCCGTGAGAAGTTGCGCGAACAGCGCGCTGTTGCGTCGCGCCGTATCGAGACTCGACCCCGCCTGGCTCTCGTGCGCGTACTCCGCGCCGACGGTGACCACGGTCGCGGCGGACGGCCGCACGTCAGCCCGCGCCCCCGCCGCCAGGCGCCGGGTGATGTCTTTGCTGTGATAGGCGAACGTCGCGTCGTCGTAGCGGTTCTGAGCTTCGGTCCAGCCGAGATTCCCGCGTACCGCGACCCGCGCCGAGAGTACGCGGCCGGCGTCGATTCCCAACGACGGCCCGCGCGCCGTGGTCGATTGATTCGAGTCGGTCGGCTGGCCGCCGCCGTCGGTGGGAAAGTGGTAGACCCCGTCCGCGTAGCGCGCCGAGAGGCTGGCGTCGGTGCGGGCGTCGGGCGCGAACCGCAGGCGCGCGCTCGCGGTGCCGTTGCGGTATTCATTATTGAAGGCGTAGATCCCGTCGCTCGTGAAGCGCGACAGCGACACGCCGTACGACAGGGGCCCGGTGCCGCCGCCCAGGTCGCCGCCCGCCCACTGCGCGGCGTACGTCCCGCCCCCGAAGCCAACCTGCCCGCGCGACGCGCCGCGCCCCGCGCGCGTGAAGATCTGGATCACGCCGGTGACGGCATCGGAGCCGTACAGCACGCTCACCGGTCCGCGCACGATCTCGATGCGGTCGATATCGGCGGTGGTGAGATTGGCGAAGTCGAACGAGCCGCCCGGCAGGTTCTGCGGCACGCCGTCGATCAGCACCTTCACATAGTCGCTCTCGCCGCCGCGCAGAAACAGCGACGTCTGACTGCCGAACGATCCGCTCTCCACGACGCTCGCCCCGGGCACGAAACGCAAGGCGTCCGCGACCGTGCGGACCCCGCGGGCGCGCAGCGCGTCGCCGGAGATGACCGTCACGGCCGCGGGCACCGCATCCGACGGCGCGGGCACGAGGGTCGCCGTGACCACCACGGGCTTGAGGTGAAATGCGGAGTCCGGTTGTTGGGCGGCCAGCGGCAGCGCGAACACCAACAGCGTCAAGGAAAGGCGCATCGTGCAAGTCCTCATGACAGTGGTTGGCGCAACGGAATCATCTGCGGGCGGTCGTCGAACGGCTCGATCGCCACGGGCCAGCGAAACACGCGCTCGATGGTTTCGCGGGTGAGCACGGCGGCGGGCGTGCCCTGCCCCACGGCGCGGCCGTCGGCGAGCAGCAGCACGCGATCAGCGAAGCGGGCGGCGAGGTTCACCTGGTGCGTGATGACGACGGCGGCGAGCCGCTCGCGATCGACCAGCGCCCGCACCCGCTCGAACAGCTCCATCTCGTGGCGCACGTCGAGCGACGCCGTCGGCTCGTCGAGAATCAAGGCACGCGGTTCCTGCGCCAGCGCGCGGGCCAGCCGCACGCGCTGGAACTCACCTCCCGAAAGCGTCGTGAGCCAGCGATCGGCCAGTTCGATCGCGTCGCACTGCGCGAGCGCCCGCTCCACCGCGGCGCGATCCGCAGGGCGCTCGCCGCTCCACGGCGACAAACGCGCGTACCGCCCCAGCAGCACCGCGTCGCGCACGCGCAGCGGGAACGACGTCTCCTCGCGCTGCGGCACCACACCCACGAGGCGCGCCAGCTCGCGGCGGCTCCAGAGAGTGGCGGGGCGGCCCAGAATCGCAGCCTCACCCTTGGCGGGTCGCACCAGACCCAGCGCGAGTCGCAGCAGCGTCGTCTTGCCGCTGCCGTTGGGGCCGAGCAGCGCCACGCACTCGCCGTCGCGCACCGCGAGCGAGACGTCCGCCAGGGCGTCGCGCGTCGCTCCGGGATAGCGGAACGTCGCGCCCACGACCGCGAGAATCAGGCCGTCGTCCATCGGCGCAGCAGCAGAGTGAAGACGGGCACTCCGATCAGAGCCGTCACGATGCCCACCGGCAGCTCGCGCGGCGCGATCGTGGTGCGGGCGAGCGTGTCGGCCAGCGCGAGCAGCGTGCCGCCGCCCAGGAACGCCGCCGGCAGCAGCGTGCGGTGGTGGTGCCCCCACAGCGTGCGCATCACGTGCGGCACGATGAGCCCCACGAATCCGATCACGCCCGACACGGCGACCGCCGCCGCGGTCAGCAGCGACGCGGCAACGTAGACGCGGCGCTTCACGCGCTCCACGTCCGCGCCCAGGTGCCGGGCCGGCTCGTCACCCAGCGCCAGCAGGTCGAGCGACCGCGCGGCGGCGTACAGGACGGCGAGCGGCAGCGGCGTGTAGATCGCCATCACGCGCACCGTGTCCCAGGACGCGCCGCTCAGCCCGCCCCACAGCCACAGGAACGCGTTGCGCAGCTCGGCCGCATCCGAGAGCGACACCACCGCTGTGGTCACCGCCGCGGCAAACGCGCCCACGGCCACGCCCGCGAGAATCAGGACGCGCGGGTCGAGCTCCGCCCCGCCGACGAGCCCCAGCCGGTACACCAGCCCCATGGCGCCGAGCGCGCCGGCGAAGGCGGCGAGCGGCAGCGCCCAGGGGCCGGCGAGGTGCAGCGCGATCGCCGCCACCGCTCCCAACCCGGCGCCGCCCGAAAGCCCGAGCAGGTACGGATCGGCGAGCGGATTGCGCACCAGCGCCTGCAGGCTGGCCCCGGCGGTGCCGAGCGCGCCGCCCACGAGGAACGCGAGCAGCGCCCGCGGCACGCGCAGGTCGCGCACGATGGGCGACGTGAGCAGCTCGGCCGTGGGCACGTGGGACGGGCCCACCACCACGGCGAGGATGAGCGAGACCAGCGCGAGACCGATCAACGCGAGCCATTTCATCGCGCCGCCTGCAGCCGGCGCCGGAACTCGGCCACGGCTTCGCGCATCCGCGGATTGGGCCGCCCGAACAGGGATCCCACGAGATAGACGAAGCGCCGCTCGCGCACGGCGCGAACGGTTTGCCACTCCCGCTTGGCCGCGAACGCCGGGGCTTTGGTGCTGTCGGTGAGCACCACGATCACGTCGGGATCGCGGGCCGCCAGCGTCTCGAGCGACACCTCGGCCGACGCGCTGCCCAGATCGTGGAACACATTGGCGGCGCCGGCGAGCCGGGCCAGCTCGTCGAGATAGCTCCCCGCCCCGATCACGATCGGCGGGTTGTCCCATACCACGAACGCCACGCGGGTGGTGGGCGCGGGCGGCGGCAGGGCGAGAAACGTGTCGATCGCTGCCGCGAGCGAGTCGCCGCGGCTCGAGTCGCCGATGGCGCGGCCCAGCAGTCGCGCGGCGTGCGCCACGTCCGCCAGGCGATCCTGGCGCAGCAGCGCCGCCGGGATGCCGAGGCGCGTCAGCTGGGCCGCGGCGGTCTCGTCGAGGGTCGACCGATAGAGCGCCACGAAGTCGGGGTGCCGCGCCGCCACCGCTTCGACGTTAGGGTTGAGACCGTCACCGACGCTCGGCACCGCGAGCGCGGCCGCGGGAAAGTCGCACCACGTGGTGCGCCCCACGACGCGGTCGCCCGCGCCCAACGCAAACAGGATTTCGGTGAAGGACGGCGCCAGCGACACGATGCGGCGGGCGGGCGCCGCGAGCGTCACAGTGCGGCCGGCGTCGTCCGGGAAGGCGATCGGCCCGCGGGCGGGCGCGCGCGCGCCGGTGCCGCACGCCGCGAGGGCGAGCAACAGACCGGCGAGGTGGGTGCTGTGGGCCGCAGGCCGCATAGCAAAAAATCCCACCCCCGACGGAGCGGAGATGGGAAAGCGTCTGCGCCGAGCGCAGCACGCCACCATCCCTCCCGCGAGGGAACTGCAAGGTGGCGCGAACGGAGACGTCTCCTGGCTTCGGGCGCTGCGACTCGCCTTCCCGGAGTGCTCCCCAGTGGCGATGAGTCGCGCTGCTACTGCCCGTTACAGTGGCGGGGCCGCGCCGGACTCGCACCGGCTTCCGTAGATCCCCGTTCGCAAGTGAGGGCTAGTCTAGGATGGCGGCCGCCGGAACGCAAGCCACAATCCGCCGCCGAGCATGATGACCAGGAGCGCCACGATCACCGGCACCAGCCGCGCCGGATCGAACCGCGGCGCGCCGAGCTGGATCGTGACGGGGGTGCCCGCGGGAACTTCGTGCAGCGCGTACCGCGCGAAGCGCCGTCCTTCCACTTCCGTCACGTCGAGCCGCTGCACGCGCGGGCCGCTGACGATGGCCGTGGTATCCTCGAGCAGGAACTCGAGATCGCCGACCAGGTGCGGCATCGGCACCACCATGCGCGTCACGGACGCGGGCAGCGTGTAGCCGAACGACACCTGGCGGACCTGCTCGGGCGGCAGCGGCGAGAACACGAGCACCGTATCGCCGCGGCGAGCCACGGCCTCCGGCGACACGTCGCCCTGCCCCGCCTGGAACTGCACCACGCCCGCGGGCAGCACGCCGCGCCACGTGGGCTGCAGCGTGTCGGCCGCGACGCGCGTGGTGGGCCCGGCGTTGAGCAGCTCGACCAGCTCGAGGACGTCGCGCGAGCCGTCGGCCTTGGCCCGCGCCACGGTGAGCAGGCGCTGCGACACGCCGACCGGCGGTCCGGTGGAGCTCGCGTGATAGACGAGAATCGGTTCGAGCGCGATATCGCCCGTCGTGACGCGCACGGGCTCGGAGAAGTAGGCGATGTCGTCGTAGCGGGCGCTCGCGAGATACAGCGCCGAGGTATCGCCCGCCGTCACGCGGAACCGGAACGCGCCGGCGCCGTCGGTCCGCAGCGAATCGACCGGCGCGCCGCTCGCGGTGGTGACGCGATGCAGCACCACCCACTCGCCCGCCACCGGCCGGCCGCGGGCGCCCCCGAGCAGCACGTGGCCGCTGACGGTGCGGCGCGCCCGCGCCTGCGCCCCGAGCGCCACCGGTGCCGCCGCCACGCACGCCAGGAGAACGGCGAGCGTCTTACGGCGTGAACTTGCCGAAATCTTCAGGGTCGAGGTTCTGGAGGTAGGTCTTCAGCGTATCGGGGTCGAGCGGCCCGGAGCCCGCCTCCGACACCGTATCGCTCGTATCGACGGACGTGTGCTCGAGCAGGCTGTCGCTGGTGAGAATCGGGGCTTTGAGGCGCAGCGCCAGCGCGATCGAATCCGAGGGCCGCGCATCGATCTGGATCACCTGGTCGCCGCGATAGATGTGCAGCTCGGCGTAATACGTGTTGTCCTTCACCTGGGTGATGATGATTTTGCGCAGCTCAGCGCCCAATCCCACGATGACCTGCTTCAAGAGGTCGTGCGTGAGCGGGCGGCTGAACTTCACGCCGGCCAGCTCCATGGCGATGGCGCTCGCTTCCGCCGGTCCGATCCAGATCGGGAGTACCCGCTCGCCCTCCATCTCCTGCAGGATCACGACCGGTGTGTTGGTGGTGCGATCCAACCCGAGGTGGGCGACCCGGACCTGGACGAGATCGGTCACGTGCCCGCGTCCCAGGACGCGAGATACTTCTGCTGTTCGAGGGTGAGCGTGTCGATGTCCGTGCCCATCGCCTGCAGCTTGAGCCGGGCGATCTCCTTGTCGAGCTCGCGCGGGATGCGGTGCACGTCCTTCCCCAGGGTGCGCGCGTTGGCCAGCACGTACTCGGCGGCCAGCGCCTGATTGGCGAACGACATGTCCATCACGCTCGCGGGATGGCCTTCGGCGGCGGCGAGATTGATCAGGCGGCCGTCGGCGAGGACGAAGATGCGCTTGCCGTCGAGGCGCCACTCGTCCACGAACTCGCGCACCCGCGTGGGGCCCTGGGCGGCCTTCTTCAGGCCGTCGAGGTCGATTTCCACGTTGAAGTGCCCCGAGTTGGCGATCACCGCGCCGTCCTTCATCGCCCGCATGTGCTCCAGGCGGATGACGTGGATGTTGCCCGTCAGCGTGACGAACATGTCCCCCACGCGCGCGGCCTCGGCCATCGGCACGACCCGGTACCCTTCCATCTGGGCCTCGAGCGCCTTGAGCGGGTCGATCTCCGTGACCAGCACGTTGGCGCCCGCGCCGCGGGCCCGCAGCGCGAAGCCGCGACCGCACCACCCATACCCCGCCACCACCATCGTGCTCCCGGCCATCAACAGATTCGTGGCGCGCAGGATGCCGTCCAGCGTCGACTGGCCGGTGCCGTAGCGATTGTCGAACAGGTGCTTGGTCTGCGAATCGTTCACCGCGATGACCGGGAACTGCAGGACTTTGTCCTGCGCCATCGCCTTGAGACGGATCACGCCGGTCGTGGTCTCCTCGGTCGAGCCGATCACGCCGCCCACCAGCGCTTTGCGCTCGGCCGCGGACATGCCCTCGACCCACTTGCGCACCGGCGGCTCCAGATCGTCGAGCCGGTTGAGCGCGATCATGTGCAGCGCGCTCACGAGGTCGGCGCCATCGTCCATGGTGACGTCGGGCCGGTGCGCCAGCGCGGCGCGGATGTGCTCGTAGTAGGTCTGGTGATCCTCGCCCTTGATCGCGAAAACCTTGATGCCGTGGTCGCGCACCAGATGCGCGGCGACGTCGTCCTGCGTCGAGAGCGGGTTGGAGGCGCACAGCGCCACGTCGGCACCGCCCGCCTGCAGCGTCACCGCCAGGTTCGCCGTTTCGGTCGTGACGTGGAGGCAGGCCGAGAGCCGCTTGCCCGCCAGCGGCTTCTGCTTGGCGAAACGCTCGCGCAGCTGGCGCAGCACCGGCATGGAGCGCTCGGCCCACTCGGTGCGGCGCCGCCCTTCGTCGGCGAGGCGGACGTCTTTGATGTCGTGGTCGGCGCTCTTGGCAGTCGACGTCATGCGCGGGCGTTGCTCGTCTTGGCGTGGCGGGAGCGCTCCGCGGCGCGCCGCAGCTCGGCGGCGCGGTCGGCGTGCTCCCAGGTGAACAGCTCGACTTCGCGGTCGCCCACCCGCCGCTTCTCCGGCGCGCGGCCGAAGTGGCCGTACGCCGCGGTGGGACGGTAGATCGGCGCCCGCAGGTTGAGCGCCTCGATGATGGCGTTGGGTTTGAGGTCGAACACCTGGCTCACCGCGTCCTCGATCGCCTCGGGCGGCAGCGCCGACGTGCCGAAGGTGTCGATCATGATCGAGACGGGATCCGCCACGCCGATGGCGTAGGCCACCTGCGCTTCGCAGCGCGCGGCGAGTCCCGCCGCCACGACGTTCTTCGCGACCCAGCGCATCGCGTACGTCGCGGAGCGGTCCACCTTGGACGGATCCTTGCCGCTGAACGCGCCGCCGCCGTGGCGGGCCATGCCGCCGTACGTATCGACGATGATCTTGCGCCCGGTCAGCCCGGCGTCGCCCTGCGGCCCGCCGATCACGAATCGCCCCGTGGGGTTCACGAGCACGTCGCCGTCGGCGACGCTGAAGCCCGCTTCCGCGAGCACCGGGTTGACGACCTGCGCGATCACGCCGGCGCGCAATTCAGCGGCGTCCACTTTGTCGGAGTGCTGCGTCGAGACGAGCACCTTGCTGATCCCGACCGGCTTCATCCCCTCGTAGACGACGCTGACCTGGGTCTTGCCGTCAGGCCGCAGCCACGACAGGTCGCCGCGCTTGCGCACCTGCGCCAGCCGCTCGGCCAGGCGGTGCGCCAGCACGATCGGCAGCGGCATGAGCGACGGCGTCTCGTCGCTGGCGTAGCCGAACATCATGCCCTGGTCGCCCGCGCCGCCCTTGTCCACGCCCATCGCGATGTCGCCCGACTGCTTGTCGATGGTGGTGAGGACGGCGCAGGTGTCGGCGTCGAAGCCGAAGTTGGCGTCGGTATAGCCGATGGCGGTGATGGTGCCGCGCACGATGTCCGGGATGTGGACGTAGGTGGACGTCGTGATCTCGCCCGCGACCACGGCCATGCCGGTGGTGACGAGCGTCTCGCAGGCGACGCGGGCGGCGGGATCCTTGTCGAGGATCGCGTCGAGCACCGCGTCCGAAATCTGATCGGCGATTTTGTCCGGGTGGCCTTCGGTGACCGATTCGGACGTGAACACGTGACGCGCAGCGCGCATGAGCAGTCGGTCCTGACTGTTAGTGGCTCAAGCTAGCCGCGCGCCCGTCACCGGGCAACCGGCTGCCGTTGTCCAGCAGCTTGAAATCCACCGCTTCGGCGAGCGCGTAGCGCAGCACGTCGAGCGCGAGCTCCGCGGTGCGCGCGGCGAGCGCGGCGTCGGCCGCCGCCTGCGCCTGCTCGCGCGTGATCTGGCGAATCATCCAGCGGATCAACGGCAGCGCCGGCGGCGATACCGACAGCGTCTCGTACCCCAGGCCCACCAGCAGGAACGCCGACAGCGGATCGGATGCCATCTCGCCGCACACGCTGGCGGGCTTCTGCTTCGCCTTGGCCGCGTTGGCGACGAGCTTCAGAAACCGCAGCA
>DATLWA010000357.1:0-3469 GCA_035576905.1 Gemmatimonadales bacterium | reverse complement strand
GCCGCGCGACGAGTCGTCCAATTGGTGCGACGACACGCCGAGGTCGAGCAGAATGCGGTCGGGACGGAACGCCTGCACCGCTGCGATGGCCCGGGGTGATGCGAACGACGCGTGCAGGTAGGTCACGTCGCGGTCGCCGAGGCGCGCCTGGGCTGCGGCGAGGGCCTGCGGGTCGCGGTCGATGGCGAGGACCTGGGCGCCCGCGGCGCGCAGCAGCTCGGCGTGGCCGCCGCCGCCCACGGTGGCGTCCACCGCGCGGCGGCCGCCCGCGACCCACTCCTCGACCGCACCGGCGAGGGCCGGTACGTGGAACAGCGACGTGGACATGCGCTCCCGGCCCTCAAAAAAGAAACGGCCCCGTCTGCCGGAGCAGGCGGAGCCGGGTGCGACATCCCGCGACGCGGGTTCAAGGCGGGGCTGACGGGGCTCGAACCCGCGACCTCCGGTGTGACAGACCGGCACTCTAACCAGCTGAGCTACAGCCCCCTGCAACGGAGCGTCGCAATATAGGCCCGCGCTACACCCAATACAAGCTCAGAAGTTCGTGCACTTGTACGCCTTCTTCACCTGCACCATGAACGTCTCGTACTTGCCGACGCCGTTGAGCAGCTGATCGACGAGCTGCGGCGACACCCGGCGGGACAGGGTCAGCGCCGCGCGTGTGCGTTGCAGCCGTTCGTTGAGCGGCTTGGCCTCGGGGCACGACTTGTCCTTGTTCATCTTCGTGAACGGCGGCCCGAGCGTTTGGAACGACGAGAACCCGTACCAGAAACTCGCGGGGATACGGAGCTGCTGGCGCGGGCCGAGCGTGTCGGCCGGGCTCGTCTGCGGAATCATCGTGAGCAGCTGGTCGAGCCACGGCATCGCGCGGTCATAGGCCTGGGCCTGCGCGATCTTCTGCCCGGCCGTGAGCATGATGAGCTCGGCCTTCAGGCGGTACGGCGACGAATCGGGCGCCGCGATCGCCAGCTTGAGATAGGGCGTGGCGGAATCGACGCGGTCCGCGAGCTCGGTGCGCAGGCGCGCCTTGGTGACCGTGTCGGCGGCCCGGTAGGCCGCCGTGTCCCACGGCGCGTGGTTCACGATGAACTCGGCCACCAGCAAACTCGTGGCGATGTTGCTGGGATTGAGCACCAGCGATTGCCGGTACGCCGCCAGCGCCGAGTCCGGTTGCGCACCCGCGTCGAGGGCAGCGCCGCGCGCGTTCCAGTAGCCCGCGTTCTTGGGGAAACCCTTGACCGCGACGCCCGTCCAGAACACCTGCTCCGTCGCGTCGTTCGCCTTCTGCGCCGCGCCGATCGCCGTATTGATGAAGGTCGAGTCCTTCCCCTTCATCGAGTCCGCCGACAAGGCCGAGTGCAGCTCCTCCAAGACGCAGGACCACTGCTCGCCCTCCACGCCCTGGCGCTGGCGCAGCTCGTGCATCGCCGGATCCTGCGGATTGAGCTCGAGACCCGTCTTGAGCAGGTCGCACGCGTCGGCATAGCGGTGGATCTGACCCAGCTGCACCGCGGTCGCCATGCGTAGCCGCGCATTGCGCGGCTCGCTCGCGAGCTCGTGCATCAGCGCGTCGATCCAGTGCGTGGTGTCGTTCTTCTGCTGGTAGAGGTGCGCAATCGCGTCCCACGCCGTGCCGTTGAGCGAGTCGCCCTTCAACGCCCGTTGGTACGCGTTCAGCATGCTGTCGAGCGGCATGCGCTGCGTCTCGTACACCACGGCCATGCACAGGTGGGCAGCGGGCAGATTGGGCTCGATGAGCAGCGCTTTGCGGGCGGCGTCGAGCGCCGCGGGCAACGCGCCCTTCTGGCGCTTGTCCTGGCAATCGCGCGCCGACTCGGCCGCGCGAATCAGATTGTTGAGCCGCTGCGCCAGCGTGTCGCCGACGGCCTGCGGCGTGCCCGAGGCCGACACCAGGAACAGCGCGTCCATGCCGGAGCCGCCGTTCTCGTGCATCCGCACCGAAGCGTTGACCTTGGCGCCGTTGCGCTGCAACGAGCCGGTGTTGTACGCGTTGACCTGGAGGAACCGCGCGAGCTGACCGGCTTCGCCGTCCTGCATCAGCACGTCGCACGGGTAGCCGGAGGCCTGGAGCGCCTCGCACAGCTTCGTCTTGGGCACCACCAACACCTTGTAGCGCGCCAGCGCCGTGAGCCGCTCGCGAGCCGCATCCATCACCTGGATGCTGATCAGCGAATCGGCCGCGGAGCGTACCGTCAGCGGGAGCAGCAGCAGTTTCTGGTTGGGCTGGGTGACTGCGAGCTGCGCTGGCGCGGCCGCCACCCCGGCGACCACCAGCAGGGCCACGAGTCGAGACACGCTCACGCGGGTTCTACCTCCGTTACGGATTGGTACCCCAATGGGCGAAGAGGGATTCGAACCCTCGACTTCCTGCGTGTAAGGCAGGCGCTCTGAACCGCTGAGCTATTCGCCCGTGTTGCACGTGCGCAGCTAAAGGGCGATGCCGACCGGAAAGAAGACGCAGTAGCCCAATACCAGCAGGATCGGTGCCGCCGTCGTCGAGCCGCGCGACAGCAACCAGTATCCGACGACGAGACACACGACCGCGGCACCGAGCAGCGCGTAATTCTTGCTGCCGAAACGGAGGCGCGAGCGCGTGAACGTCTGGTCGGGCATAGGGGCAGGAGTTTATTCCGCAATTCAAAGCTCGTCAAGCACTTGGGGCCGGTTCAGGCGCGCAGCGGCTCGCCGCCCTGGGCCACCAGATCGAGCGTCTCGTGACACTTCTTGCCCCAGGGATTGAACTTGTTGGCTTTGAACCCCTCGTCCCAGGTCCGCTTGGCGGTATCCTGATCGCCGGCAAACCAGTAGGCGCGGCCGAGCTCGTAGTACGCCTCGATCAGGTTCGGTCCCAGCTTCAGCGTCTTCTGGAAGAAGGTCTGGGCGTCCTCGAACATCTCGCGCTGCAGGTAGACGAGCCCCAGGTAGAAGTGGGCGTACAGCGTGGCCTTCTTGTCGTTGTCCAGGCGGATGGCCTTGGAGAGGTGCTCGATGGCCTCGCCGAAGATCCGTTTCTTGAGGCAGATGTAGCCGACGTTGATGCGGGCGAGCGCATTGCCCGGCTCGCTCATCAGCACCTTCTGGAATTGCATGAGCGCGTCGTCGTACTTCTCCTGGAGCATCTGCGCCCAACCGAGGAGCGACTCGGCCTGCACGTTGTTGGGTGCCAGCTTCAGCGCCTTCACGAGCGACTCCTCCGCGCCCGCATAATCGCCGAGGGAGATGCGGCTCCAGCCCTTCTCCACGAAGGTCGACGCGCCAATGTGATCGGCGACGACGGGGCGTTCGGCGGTGAAGGTCGGCGCCGCGCTGGCCTGGAGCGTCTTCCATCGCTCCACCAGCCCCTTCGCTTCGTCTTTCATCGCGGCGAGATCGGCGAGGTCCTGCTCGATCCCCTTGCCGATCGCGATCAGCTCCGCACGAAGCGCATCGCGTTCGGCGACGGCGGAGG
>DATLWA010000356.1:0-2717 GCA_035576905.1 Gemmatimonadales bacterium | reverse complement strand
TGGGCTGGCCCCACGGGAACATCCACGCACCGCTTGGCTCCGACCACGTGAGCGTAGGGAACGTGTCGCTCAGCGCGTTCCCGTTGACCACGATCGTCAGCAGGAATGGCGTCGGCTCGAGCGTTCCCTCGAGCGCGCCCCCGGCATCCAGCGTCGAGGTGGTGACCGACCAGGCACCGTCCCAGTTGGCACTCGGCGGCGCGGTGCTGTCACCGCAGGCCCACACGGCCGCCGCAGCGAACGCAATCCAGAGCTTCGAGCGCTTCATGGTGCTCCTTGTGAAGACGGTGCGCGGCCAGTCTAGGCCGCCCCCGTCCCCCACCGGTCCCCGCTGCGTCCCCGCAGCACTTCCAGCCGTCCCTTGCGAGGTCACGGCACCGGGCCGTACGATTGCTCCCCCATGGTCCGGCTCCAATTGCTCGGGGCGCTTGGACTTACGGGCGAGGACGGGCGCGACGTCCGTGGCCTCCTCGCCCAGCCCAAACGGTTCGCGCTGCTCTGCTACCTCACGCTGGCGGAGCCACGCGGCTTTCAGCGCCGCGACGGCTTGGTCGCCCTGTTCTGGCCGGAGGCGGACGGCGAAACGGCGCGGGCGGCCCTGCGGCGCGCCCTGCATTTCCTGCGCACCCATCTGGGCGAGGGCGTGGTCGTCACGCGCGGCGAAGAAGAAGTCGCCGTATCGCTCGAGCGCTTGTCGTGCGACGTCCTCGCGTTCGAAGAGCATCTCGCGGCCGGACGGGAAGCCGAAGCGCTGGCATTGTACCGCGGCGATCTGCTGGCGGGATTCTTCGTCACCGAAGCGGCGCCCGAGCTGGACGAGTGGATCGAGCGCACGCGGCGGCGTTACCACGACGCCGCGTTCGCCGCCGCGGTGCGGCAGTGTGACCGCGAGGACGCCGCGGGCCACCTGTCCACCGCGCGGTTCTGGGCGCAGCGCGCGCTCGACCTCGAGCCGCTGAGCGAGCCGGCGGTTCTGCGAATGCTCAAGATCCTCGACCACGAGGGCGAGCGGGTGCGGGCGCTCGAGGTGTACGACGCGTTCGCGCGGCGGCTCCAGGCCGAGCTCGGTGTCGAACCGGGACCCGATCTGCGGGAGATGGTGCAAACGCTGCGGGCGCGGCGGCCCACGCCGGTACGGGATGGGGCATCGCCAGGTGAGGCGTTGCCGAGACCGCCGTTATCGGCAACGCCTCTTCCGGCAATGCCTCACCCGGCAACGGTCCCCTCGGGTTGGAAGCGCGGCATCGGCGTCGCTGCTCTGATTCTCGCCGGCGCCGCCTGGATGTTCTCGCGTCGACATGCAACGCCGCCCGTTTTGGCGGTCGGGGCCGTGACCACGGAAAACGGCAGCGACTCGGGCGCAGTGGCCACGACGCTGCCCGGCTTGCTCGCGACCGGCCTCGGCAATGTCGACGGCGTGCAAGTGATCAGCCGCGCCCGACTGTACGAGGTCTCGGGCGAGCTGAGCGACCAGGAGCTGACGCCCGCCGCGCTGCTGCGGGCGGCGAAGCGCGCCGGAGCGGATCGCCTCGTGGAGGGCGAGGTGTATCCGCAGCCGGACGGCTGGCGGCTCGACCTGCGGCTGGTCACCCTCGAGACCGGCGCGGTGCGGCGCGCCTGGGTACTGCGCGCCCACGACGCCTTCGCGCTCGCCGACAGCGCCACGGCGCGGCTTGCGGCCGAGCTGCGGCGCCCCGTTCCCGCCGAGGGCATCGCCGAGCTGTCGCCCACGTCGCTTGTGGCGCGGCGGTATTTCGACGACGGCCTGCGGGCCTACTACCGCCGCGACTTCCCGGCGGCGGACGCGCTCTTCGGTCTGGCGCTCGGCGAAGATCCGAACTTCGCGCTGGCGCTGTACTACGCCGGGCGGACCCGCGACCTGCTGGGCAGCCCGCGTCCGGAAGTGCTGGAGCTCATCCGCCGGGCGCGTGACGCCGCCGCGCACGGCACGCGCTACGAGCGTCTGGTCATCGGCAGTTATTGGGCGGGCGCCAGACAGTCGCCCGCGGCGCTGGCGATCGCCGATTCGCTGCTCGCCGCCTACCCCTACGAGCCCGAAGCCTACGAGCAAGCCGGCACGCAACACGCGTTCGCGGCGGACTATGCCGGGATGCTGCGCATCTATGAGCGCCTGGCGGCGCTCGACTCGGCGTCGCTGCAATCAGGCGGCCCGTGGTGCCGTGCCTGCGCCGGCTACGACGGCGCGGCCGTGGCGTACCTGGCGATGGATTCGGTACCGCAGTCGCTGGCGGTCTACCGCCGGCTCGACCTGGCGCAGCCGAAGAGCAAAGGCGCCTGGAGCGGCCAGATCGCGATGCTCGCCACCATGGGGCGCTTCGCCGACGCCCTCCAGCTCTTGGAAACGCGGGCCGACAGCGTGGGCGCCAGCGATCCCGAAATCCTGTTGACGCGCTCCTGGATCGGCATCGAGAGCGGCGACTTCCCGGCGACGTACCGGGCGGCCACGGCACTCATGGCCCTGCGCGGCGACAATCGCCGCGAGGGTCTATGGGTGCGCTGGATCGGTGAGCGGACGCAAGGGACGCTGACGCGGGCGCTGGCCACGGCCGCGCAGTTCGAGGTCCAGGCCGCGGGATCGCCGGGGCCCGCCACGGTGCGCGGCGCGCGCATGCCGCGCGCGGTCGCGCTGTTCGAGGGCGGCCGCGCCCGGGCTGCAGCGCAGCTGTTCGACAGTTTGCGGCTGCAATGGGACATCC
>DATLWA010000355.1:0-2910 GCA_035576905.1 Gemmatimonadales bacterium | reverse complement strand
TCCGATCCAGGCCGGTGCGATCGCATGGGCCTACGCCGGTATCGGCGACAAAGACCACGCGTTGGACTGGTTGGACAGCGCGTACGCGCAGCACTCCAACGACATGACGACGTTGAGGGTCAATCCGGCGTTCGACGTGTTGCGCGCCGATCCGCGCTACCGGCGGCTGCTGGAGCGCGTGGGGCTGGCGACGGAGTAAAGGGCCCGGCGAGGTAGGCCCGGCAGGAATCGACGCGCAGCGCAAGTCCTGCCGGGACTGCGCGGCAGTGAGCGAAGCGAACTGCAAGCAGGCCCGGCAGGACTTGAACCTGCAACCCCCGGTTTTGGAGACCGGTGCTCTACCAATTGAGCTACGGACCTAGGCGAACGCGTGGAACTTAACACCTTACATTGCGGCGACCAATTGGGGGAGTACATGTGAGCGGCAACGGCATGCTCGAAGCCATCGGCCACACGCCGCTGGTCAAACTGCGTAGGATCGTGCCCGGCGGCGCGGCGGACGTACTCGTGAAACTCGAGTACTACGGTCCGACCGCCTCCTACAAGGACCGCATGGCCCTGTCGATGATCGAGCGGGCCGAGCGGCGCGGCGCACTCGAGCCGGGGATGACCGTCGTCGAGTATACGGGCGGCAGCACCGGCATTGCGCTGGCGTTCGTGTGCGCGGTAAAGGGCTACCGCTGCCGCATCGTGACCAGCGACGCGGTGGCGCTCGAGAAGCGCCGCAGCATGGAGATCTTCGGAGCCGAACTCGAGGTGTTAAAGAGCCAGGGCGGCAAGCTCACCGCGGACTTGGTGCCGCGCATGATGGACCGCGCGCGCGCGATCGCAGCCGAGGGGCCGAGCTACGCGACCGATCAGATGCGCAACCCGGACATGGTGGCGGGCTACGAGTCGCTGGGCGAGGAGCTGCTCGAACAGGTCGACGGACCCATCCACACGTTCTGCGCCGCGGTCGGGACCGCGGGGATGCTGATGGGGACGTCGCGCGTGCTACTGCGGCACGACCCCAAACCGCGGATCGTTGCATTCGAGCCGGCGACGTCGTCGGTCCTGACCGGCGGCAAGCCGGGCATGCACGGCGTCGAGGGCGTGGCGCCGGGATTCGTGCCGCCGCAATTCGACCGCGCGTTGGTGAGCGAGTCGCGCGGCATCGATGAAGCCGCGGGGCGGCGCACCGCCTGGGACCTGGCGCGGCGCGAGGGCATCTTCGGCGGGACGAGCACGGGATTGAACGTCGCCGGCGCGATCCAGATCGCGCAGGAGATCGGCGCCGGCCACACCGTGGTGACCGTGGCCGTGGACTCAGGCTTCAAGTATCTGGCGGGAGATCTCTACGCGGCGACGCCGTAGAGTTGTCAGGGTGGCTGACGGGAATTGAACCCGCAACCTCCGGAGCCACAGTCCGGCGCTCTAACCAATTGAGCTACAGCCACCATGTACTAGGCAAGTCACAAGGTAACAGCGGGCCAGTAATCAGTGAAGTTCCCAGACGCCAAGTTGCCAGTGGTCACAAGCGCCAAGGGGCCAGTCAGATTGCGTCCTGACTGGCCTCTTGTTTCTGGGAACCACTGGCAACTTGGCGTCTGGGAACTACTCTGACATCTGCCCTCTTGCATCTGCGACCTTAGAAATCAGTACCAACCCTCACTACGATGTTCAGTCCTTGGTCGAGCGCAAATCTCTTATATCGGCTCAGGAAATTCTTGTAGCTCGTATTGAGCGCATTGCGCACCGCCAACTCCAGCCGGAATGCCGGCCCGCCCACCGGCTTCTCGAGCTGCGCGCCGAAGTGCAGCAGGCCGTAACCCGCGGTCCCGAGATCGTACGCCACGACGCGGGTTTGCCGCGCCGCGAACTCCGCATCGACCGACAGCGACGCATGCGTCGCCCACGACAGCTCCGACAAGCGCCAGTCGATGCCCACGTCGCCCGCCAGCGGCGGCACCAGCGGCAGCGGCCCGCCGTTCTTCAGGGTGCCGTTCACGAAGTCGGCCCGCGCCCGCACGCTCACATCGCGTACCACCAACGCCTCGATCCGCCCCTCGGCGCCCGCGAGCGTCGCATCGCCCTGGCGATAGGCGTACACCGGCAGCGAATCCTGTGTGCCGCCGGTCGGCGTGATGTAGATGTAGTTCGTGTAGCTCGACGCGTACGCCGACAGCTCGCCCTGGAATCGCGGCCCGCGCCAGCGCAGGCTCAGGTCGCCCGTCAGTCCCGCTTCGGGGACGAGCGTCGTGTCGCCCATCTCGAAGCGCCCTTCGCCCACGTGCGGCCCGTTGGCGAACAGCTCGAACAAGGTCGGCGCCCGCCACGCCCGGCCGAGGTTGGCCGTGATCGCGACGTCCGCCGCGGGACGGAACGCCAGTCCGACGTCGCCCGAGAAGGCGTGGTAGTCGCGGGCTTGCGCCGACAGCGCCAGATCGGTGTTGCTGTCGGCGTCGAGCCGCCGCAGATCCACGCGCGCGCCGCCCAACACGCTCCAGCGGCCGAGGTCCGCCTGCTCGAACACGAACGTGCCGACACCCCGCGCGGCCGCGCCCGGCACCAGCGGCTCGTCGCCGCGCGTCGCGTTGTGCTGCGCGAACCCCGACACCCCGAACGTGCCGCGCGTGTGCGCGCCCAGCGCGTGATGCGCCAGCACGTCGAGCGTCCCCGTGGTCAGCAACAGATCGAACCCCTTCTCGGTGGACGCCGTGTCGCCCTCGACCACCTCGGCCAGCCAATGGCGCTGCACCTGGCTCTTCACTTCCAGCTGCATGCCGCCCATGGGGAGCTCGGCGCTCGCCTGCAGGCGGTCGTCCAAGAGCTTGCGGACGGGACCCTCTTCCGGAGATCCCGGCGGCGGCGGGGGGCCGGT
This sequence comes from Gemmatimonadales bacterium, assembly GCA_035576905.1. Lineage (GTDB taxonomy): Bacteria > Gemmatimonadota > Gemmatimonadetes > Gemmatimonadales > GWC2-71-9 > DATLWA01. Next base: position 50 of record DATLWA010000355.1, on the reverse strand, counting down.
ATCGTTCGCCTCGTGCAGGTGGAATTCGCCGCCGTAATGCACGAACCGCA
>DATLWA010000354.1:0-8730 GCA_035576905.1 Gemmatimonadales bacterium | reverse complement strand
CCGTACGCGAGCATCAGCTTCGAATGGAACGAACCGTCGCGGCCGGTGATGCCCTGCACCACCAGGCGCGTGTCCTTATTGATGAAGACGCTCACGCCGCTTGCCCCTTGGCCCGCGCGACGGCCTGCTTCACCGCCTCGTCCATGTCGGTGAGCGCCGAGAAGCCCGCGGCTTTGAGGATCTTCACGCCCTCGGCCTGGTTGGTGCCGGTGAGCCGGATGACGATGGGCACCTTGAGTGGTACTTCCCGGGTCGCCTGGACGATGCCATTGGCCACGTCGTCGCCGCGGGTGATGCCGCCGAAAATATTGAAGAGGATCGCCTTCACGCTGGGGTCGCCGGTGATGATGTTCAGCGCGTTCACCACCTTCTGCGGATTGGAGCTGCCCCCGATGTCGAGGAAGTTGGCCGGCTCGCCGCCGTAGTACTTCACGAGATCCATCGTGGCCATCGCGAGGCCGGCGCCGTTGACGCAGCAGCCCACGGATCCTTCCAGCTTGATGAACGTGAGCCCCGCGGCCCGCGCCTGCACTTCCGACGGCGCCTCCGCGCTGGCGTCGCGCAGCGCGGCGATCTCGGGGCGGCGCTCCAGCTCGTTGTCGTCGATGACGATCTTGGCGTCCAGGGCCAGGACCTGGCCCACCGGCGTCGTCACCAGGGGATTGATCTCGGCGAGCGACGCGCCCACGCCGTAGAAGGCGACGGCCAGCTTCTTCATCACATCCGCGGCCGCGCGCGCCTGGGCGGCGTTGGAGAACAGGGTGAAGCCCAGGCCCAGCGCCTGGTGGTCCAGCAGGCCGTAGCGCGGATCGATCGGCAGGCGGTGGATTTTCTCCGGCGTCTTGGCCGCTACTTCTTCGATGTCGATACCGCCCGCCGCACTCACCATCAAGACGGGGCGTTGCGAGCCGCGGTCGACGATGATGCCCACGTAGCTCTCCGACGCGATGTCGGTGGCGGGCGCCACCAGCACCTTGTGGACCGTGAGCCCCTTGATGGTCATGCCGAGAATCTTCGAGGCGTGCGCGAACGCTTCGTCGGCCGTCGCGGCGAGCTTCACGCCGCCCGCTTTGCCGCGCCCGCCGACGTGGACCTGCGCCTTGACCACGACTTTGCCGCCCAAACGCTGGGCGATGGAGCGCGCCTGCTCTGGTGTGTCGGCGACGTTGGCGTCGGGCACCGGGATGCCGTAGCGCTTGAGCAGCTCGCGCGCCTGATACTCGTGCAGGTTCACCCGTTCAATCCTTCGTGAGAGTCGTGCCGGCCTCGCCGCGCAGGGCGGCCAGACCATGGGCCAGCTCGGCGATGATCGCGCGCTCGCCGCCGGCGCGGACGAAGTCCGCCGAGGCTTCGACCTTGGGGCGCATGTTGCCGGTGCCCAGCTCCTTGCCCGCGAGCAGATGATCGGCTTCGGCCAGCGTCAACCGGCCGATGCGCTCCTGGTGTGGCGTCCCGAACGCGCGATATATGCCGGCGACGTTGGTGAGAATCAGCAGCACCGTCGCGCCGATCTCGCGCCCGAGAATCGCGGCGACGCGATCCTTGTCCACCACCGCATCGATTCCCTCCAGGCCGAGCTTTGCGTCGCGATACACCGGCGCGCCGCCGCCCCCGCAGGCGACCACGATATGCCCTTCGGCAACGAGCGAGCGAATCATCTCGTGCTCCACCACCGCCGCCGGTCGCGGGCTCGGCGCCATGCGGCGCCACTTTCCCGGCTGCTCCTCGGCCACGGCTTCCCCGCGCGCCTTGAGCCGCGCGACCTGCACGGCCGTGAGCGGATGCCCGATCGGCTTGGTGGGGTTGCGAAGATTGGGGTCGTTGGCCGCGCACTCGGTCTGCGTGATCAGCGTGACCACCGCGCGATCCACCGCCGCGCGCGCCAGCGCGTTCTGGAGCGACTGCTGGATCATGTACCCCATCCACCCGGCCGTCGCGGCGACCAGCACGCCCAGCGGCAGCGGCTCGACCTGTTCGGCCGCCAGCTCGTTGCGGGCCAGGTCGTCGCCCACCTGCGGGCCGTTGCCGTGCACCAGCACGATGCCCCAGCCCGCGCGCGCCAGGTCCACGATCGGCGCCAGGCTCTCGCGGGTATGGCGGAACTGGTTCGAGATGGTAGGGCGCTCGTTCGGCGGTGCGACCGCATTCCCGCCCAGCGCCACGACGATCGTGCCCGGCTTCACGGCGGCGCAACCTAGCGGCGTGGGGAGGGTGGAGCAAGCTGGCGCCGCTTCACACCCAGGAACTGCGTGAGCCGCGCGTACAGCCGGCTGAAGCCCGGCAGGTCGCCCGCAGCCAGCGCGGAGTCCGCCTGCTCCGCCAGGCGGCGCGCCGTGATCCAGCGGGCGCCGAGCGACGTATCGCCCGCCGCGCCCGGCACCGACGCGAGCAGGCTGCGCAATGCCGCCGCGCGCGTCGCCGCGCCGCCTTTGCGGTCGCCCCAGGAGAGGTACACCGTGTCGATCCGGGGCGAGGCGGCGGCGCCCTCGGGCTGGAAGAACAACGCCTGGACCGACACGAGCGCGCCGCCCAGCGTCCACAGGCGCAGCTCGCCCGGTGTCGTCGAGCCGGCGCCGTAGAGCGGCGCCGGCAGCCGCGTGAACACGGGCGTCCACAGCATCAGGCGCGGGCCGGCGGGCGTCATCACGCCTGCCAGCAGCGCCGCGAACGCGCCCGACTTCGTCGTCTCGAAGCCCTGCGCCATCCACACGTGCCGGGCGCCGGTGGGCGCGGCCTCCCCTGGATCGGGCGCGGTGATCTGGAACGGGGTGGGCGGCCGCGCGGTCCAGCCCGTCGTACTATCGGCGTGCGCGGTCAGCAACGCCGCCGCCGCGAGGCCGAACGCACCCTGGGGGAACGGCAGCCGCGCGCGCAGCGACGGCGGCAGGCTGTCGAGCGGCTGCACGAGCGGGGCGAAGCGTCGCGCCCACGCGGCGGACAACGAGTCGTAACCCGGCGCCAGAGTGACGCGCGTGCGGCCGGTGCCGGCCGCCACCGCTCCGACGAAGCCGGCGTGCACGTAGCGGACGCTGCGACCCTCGAAAGCGACGGGGCGCGCCAGGGGAAACGCTTCGCTCGTCACATAGCCAAAGGCGACCCACCACAGGGAGCCGTCGGCGAGCACCGGAACCGGCGCGTCGAAGTGCGCGAAGGGCGCGAGGCGCGACAGCCGCTCGGCGGCCTCGCGCCGCCACAACAACACGTCGCCGGCCGTGCCGCTGCGCGCCAGCTCGGCGCTCTGCAGCGCCCACGCGAGCGCCGCGCGCCGCCACCAGCCCTGCAGCGGAATGCCGGCGGCGTGCAGCGCGGGCCACGAGTCGGGGGTCACCAGCGCGAATTGCGTGAAGCCGGTGCCAAACCAGGTGGTCGAATCGGCGGCGCGCAGCGACACCGGCGCGAGGCCGGTATCCGTCTCCGCGACGTGAATGGGCGCGCCCGCGCGCGTCCAGCGGCCGGCGTGCACCTCGCGCCACGTGGGCGGCGGCGCGGCCTGCTCGAGCGCGGCCTCGTCGGGGGTGGGAGCCACCAGCCACACGGGCCGCCCGCCCGGGCCCGGCGCCGGATCGAGGGCGACGGTGGCGACGGCGGCGTGCCGCGTGAGCCAGTCGCTGCGCGTGACCACATCCGCGACGCGCTTGGCATCCCACAGGGGCACGATCTGCGCGATCGAGTCGATGGGCCCGATGCTCGGCGGCGGCGTCGTGTCGCGTCGCGCATCCGTGCCGTACGCCAGCGCTTCGATGCCCGGAAGCGCCGCGGCGACCGCGCTGTCGGCGGCCACGGCGGGCGCGTGCCCGCTGCGCGCGATGGCCGGGACGAGGCCGTACACGGCTACCAACGTCGCCACCAGCGCGAGCCACGCGGCCGCGATGAAGTGCGGGCGTCCCCACCCGCTCCACGCCAGCGACAGGAGCGTGACCGTGAACGCCACGACCGCGAGCACGCCGGCGCCCGGGATGCGCAACGCGGTGGCGGCGTGGTCGAGCGGTCCGTGCAAGCCGGCGACGACCTCGGCGGGATCGAGCAGCGCGCCCCACCCGATCGTCGCGGCGAGGCAGGCGGCGAGCAAGCCGAGGTGGCCGCGGGCGTAGGCGCTCACCGCGATCCGTCCCTGCTGCACGCGCAGCGACCCCATGCCCACATAGAGGAAAGCGACGAGCGCGAGAATGAGGGCGACCGCGAGCGTCGCGTACCCCTGCTGCAGCGACTGCCACGGCAGCTCACCGGCGTAGTAGCCGAGATCGCGCTGCAACACCGGATCGAGGACGCCGAAGCGCGGCGCGCTCGACGCGAGGACCGCCGTGAGCCAATAGCCGCCCGTGCCCCACGAGATGCCCACGCCGTACGCGAGCCCCGTCAGGATGGTCCCGAGCAGCAGCAGGCGCTGCGGCACCGCCTCCACGATCTCGAGATCGCCCAGGCGCCGCGGCATCTGCACCGAGCCGATGGCGCGATACACCCACCACAGGTGGGCCGTGCCCCACCCGACCGAGACCACGAGCAGCGTGATGCGCATGAGCTGCGACAGACGGCGGGCCGTGATGTAGAGATCGCCGCCGCCGACGGTGTGCGACCAGGCGCGCTCGGCGGTCTCGAGCGCGAGCCAACGCCCGCCCACGAGCACCGCCACGAGCACCACGCCCAGCACGAGCAGCCAGGAGCGCCGCGGTTTCACGCGCCGGCGCCGGCGGTCGCGAGCCAGCCCTCGACTTCCGCGCGGTAGGCGGCGAGCGCCTCGGCGCGGGTCGATTCGAAGCGCATCACCAGCACGGGTCCGGTGTTCGATGCGCGCAGCAGGCCCCACCCTTCGGGGAACGTGATGCGCACGCCGTCGAGGGTCACCACAGGATAGCGCGCGCCGAAGTGGCGGGCCGCCGCTTCCACGATTGCGAACTTGCGCTCGTCGGGGCAGTCGACGCGCAGCTCGGGCGTTGCGAACGTGCGCGGCAAGTCGGCGAGCCGGCGCGACAACGGCCCGCCCTCGCGCGCCACGTAGGCGAGCAGCCGCGCCGCCGCGAACAGCGCGTCGTCGAAGCCGTACCAATCGCCGCCGAAGAACATGTGGCCGCTCATTTCGCCCGCGAGCGGCGCGTGCAGCTCTTTCATCTTCTGCTTGATGAGCGAATGCCCGGTCTTCCACATCTGCGGCTTCAACCCCGCCTTCGCCAGCTGCTGCGGCAGGACCTCGGAGCATTTGACATCGAAGATCACGGCGTGGCCCGGGCCCATGCGGTACACCAGGTCGCGGCCGAACAAGACCAGCAGCTGATCGCCGAACACGATCGTGCCGCGCTCATCCACCGCGCCGATGCGGTCGCCGTCGCCATCGAAGGCGATCCCCAGCTCGCACCCCTCGCGCACCACGGTCGCCTGGAGATCGGCGAGCGTCTCGGGGACGGTGGGATCGGGGTGATGATTGGGGAAGGTGCCGTCCGATTCGGCGAACAGCGGGATCACCTCGGCGCCGAGCCGCCGCAGCGTCTCGATGGCGATGAGACTGGTCACGCCGTTGCCGCAGTCCACGGCGACCTTGAGCGGCCGCGCCAGGGGGCCGTTGTGCTGCACGACGGCGTCGCGGTAGCGGGAGAGAATGGTGGTGTCGGATTCCCGCCCGCCGCCGGCGGCGGCCGGCGCGGTGCCTTGCGTGATGATCTGGTACAGCCGCTGGATCGCGTCGCCGAAGACCGCTTCCCCGCCCGCCACCATCTTGAATCCGTTGAACTCGGGCGGATTGTGCGAGCCCGTGATCTGAATGCCGCCGTCCACCTTCAAGACGTGGGTGGCGAAGTACAGCGCCGGCGTGGGCAGCTCACCGATGTCCAGCGCGATGCCGCCCGCGCGGCGGATGCCGTCCAGCACGGCGTCGGCCAGCGCGGCGCCGGACGGCCGGTTGTCGCGGCCCACGGCGATGCGCGGCCGTCCGTGCCAGGCGCTGCCCGTTCCCAGCGCGACGAACGCCTGCCCGATGGCGCGCGCAAGGTCGGCCGTGAGCTGATCGCCCACGGTGCCGCGGATGTCGTATTGTCGGAAGATCGTCGCCGGGACGTTCACGCCCGTCCGCCCGCGCTCACTGAGTCGGCGTTGGCGTGCCCGAGACGGCGGGGGCCGCCGCCGCATGGATGGCGGCGCCGCTCGCAGCCGAGACATCAAGCAGCCGGTTGGGGCGGATGCCGAACCATAGCAGCGCCACGATCGACACCGCGAGCGCCGTGGCCGCGAGGGGTCCCAGCCGCACGCCGCCGTGCGCATCGGGCGAGGGCTCGGGCTTCATGTACATCGCCATGATCACCGGCAGATAATAGCCCGCCGATACGACGCTCGTGAGGACGAGTAGCGCCGCGAGCGCGCCCTGCCCCGACCCGATGGCCGCGAGCAGGATGTACCACTTCCCGATGAATCCGGCGGTGCCCGGGAAGCCGAGCAGCGAGAGCATGCACACGGCGAGCGCCAGCGCGTGCCAGGGGCGGCGCGTGGCGAGGCCTGAGAAGTCGTCGATCTGCACGTCGCTCTCGCCGTTGCGTCCCTTGGCGGCGAGCAGCGCGAAGGCTCCCAGCGTCATCAGCGTGTAGGCCACGAGATAGAACACGAAGGCGGCGCGGCCCGGCGGCGTTCCCGCCGCCACGGCCACGAGCAGATAGCCCGCGTGCGCCACCGACGAATAGGCCAGCATGCGTTTGAGCGAGCGCTGCGCCAGCGCCAGCAAGTTGCCGCCGACCATCGTGGCGACGGCGAGCGCCACCACCACGGCGTGCGACGCGGCGGACCCGCCGAACGACTCTCCCAGCACGCGGAACAGGGCCGCGAACGCGGCCGCCTTCACGCCCGTCGCCATGAAGCCCGAGACCGGCGTGGGCGCGCCGTCGTACACGTCGGGCGCCCACATGTGGAACGGGACGGCCGCCACCTTGAACGCGAAGCCCACCAGCAGCAGGCCCAGGCCGAGCATGAGCATCGTCGGGTGCGCGCCGCCGTCGAGCGACAGCTGCACGCCGATCAGCGTCAGGTTGGTCGTGGCGGTGGCGCCGTAGATCAACGCGATGCCGTACAAGAGGAACGCCGACGCGAACGCCCCCAGCAGGAAATACTTCAGGGCCGCCTCGGCCGACCGCGCGCTGCGGCGATTGACGCCCGCCAGGACGTACACGCTCACCGACATCAGCTCGAGGCCGAGGAAAATCACCATCAGATCTTCGCCGCCGCCCATCAGCATCATGCCGAGCGTCGCGAACACCACGAGCAGGTAGTATTCCGGGGCGAGCAGCTGCTCACGCTCGAGGTAGTCGAACGAGAACAGCACGGTGAGGACCGCCGCGCCCAGGAACAGTCCCGTCGTGACGAAGCGGAAGTCGTCCACCGCGACCATCGGCGACAGCCCCTGGACGTGCGCCGAGTTCCACCACAGCCACCACGTCGCGACCGCCGCGGACGCGAGACCGGCGAGCGTCAGCCACCCGGCGAGCCGCAGGTCGGCGGCCGTGCGGTGACGCCACGCCACGACACACAGCAACACCAGCGCCCAGCCCGTGAGGATCACCTCCGGCAACAACGCCGTCAGCATGTCGCCGGGCAGCGAGAGGTCGAGACTCACTTGGCGGGCCTCACCAGCTGGATGAACGCGCGGGCGGAGGGCTCCATGCGCCGCAGGATCGGTTGCGGATAGATGCCGATCCAGAGAATGCCGGCGAGCAGCGGCAGCAGCACCGCCAGCTCGCGCGGCGTGAGGTCCGTCAGCTTCTCGTTCTCGTGCTTGTCGAGCGGGTTGTAGATGATGCGCTGCAGCGCCCACAGCAGATACGCCGCGGCGACGATCACGCCTGTCGTGGCGATGGTCGTGGCGACCGGATACGTCTGGAACGAGCCCACCAGCACGAGGAACTCACCCACGAAGCCGTTGGTGCCGGGCAGGCCGATCGACGAGAGCGACACGATCGTGAGGATCGCCGCCAGCAGCGGGACGACACGCGCGATGCCGCCGTAGGCGTCGATCAGGCGGCTGTGCCGGCGCTCGTACAGCATGCCCACGAGGAAGAACAGCGCGCCGGTGGACAGGCCGTGGTTGATCATCACCAGCAGGGCGCCTTGCACGCTCTGCACGGTCAGCGCCCAGATGCCGAGCATCACGAAGCCGAGGTGCGCCACCGACGAGTACGCGATCAGTTTCTTGAAGTCGGGCTGGACCATCGCCACGAGGCCGCCGTAGATGATTCCCACGAGCGCCAGTGTGACGATCAGTGCCTGCACCGCGGGATGCAGCGCCACGGCCGGGAAGAACGGCAGCGCGAACCGCAGGAAGCCGTACGTCCCCATCTTCAGGAGGATCCCCGCCAGAATCACCGAACCCGCCGTGGGCGCTTCGACGTGCGCGTCGGGCAGCCACGTGTGGAACGGGAAGATCGGCACCTTGATCGCGAACGCCAGGGCGAACGCGGCGAAGTACCACCACGTGGCGGGGCCGAGCGTACCGATGTTCGCGAGCAGGTGGAGATAGCTGAACGAATAGATGCCGGTGCGCGCGCCGACCGTGAGGTAGAGCGCGAGGATCGCCACCAGCATCAGCAGCGATCCGAACATCGTATAGACGAAGAACTTGATCGCCGCGTACAGGCGGTTGTCGCCGCCCCACACCCCGATGATGAAGTACATCGGGATGAGCATCACTTCCCACATCACGTAGAAGAAGAACAGGTCGAGCGCCACGAACACGCCGATCATGCCCGACGTCAGCGTGAG
>DATLWA010000353.1:0-12875 GCA_035576905.1 Gemmatimonadales bacterium | reverse complement strand
CTCGGCCGCGGACGACGAAGTGCGCGCCGTGCTGGCCCATCCGCCGCAAGACGTGGACGCCCTGCTCGCGTGGAGTGTGGGCCTCGCTGCCCGCGGCTTCGGGCCGAGCGCGGTGCGGCTGGGGTGGCAGGCGGCGCTGCGCTCACCCAACGATCCGCGCGTGTTGCGCGCCATCTTTCCGTGGCCCAATCGCGGCGCGCTCGTGGCCGAGGCGAACGAATTCGGCGTCGACCCGTACTTGCTCGCGGCGTTGGTGCGCCAGGAGAGCGTGTTCGACGTGGCGGCGCTGTCGCGCGCCGGCGCGCGCGGCCTGGTGCAGCTGTTGCCCGGGACGGCCGCCATCACCGCGCGCGACCTCGACGTCACGTTCGACCCCGGGTGGATCACACTGCCCGACTACAACCTGCACCTGGGCGCCGCGCACCTCGCCGAGCTGCTGCGGCGCTTCGGCGGACGCGTTGAAGTGGCGGCCGCCGCCTACAACGCCGGCGCCGCCCCCGCGAGCCGCTGGCTCACGCGCCCGGGCGCCGACGATCCCGACCAGTTCATCGAGCTCGTGTCGTACCCGGAAACACGCGGCTACATCCGCGCCGTGCTGCGCAATCGCGAGCTGTATCGCGCGTTATACGGCAGCGAGTGACGGCCCAGCGCGCTGCTTGACAGCCGCGTTCCCAGATGAAGGTTGGTGGGACTTCGCAGGAGGGAGGACGCATGCCTACGGGCAAAGTGAAGTGGTTCAATGACGCCAAGGGCTACGGCTTCATCGAACAGGAGGGAGGCGAGGACGTCTTCGTTCACTTCTCCCAAATCCAGATGGATGGGTTCAAGACGCTCGCAGAGGGGCAGGCGGTGCAGTTCGAGGTGCAGACGGGTGACAAGGGACTGCACGCCACGAACGTCACGCGCGCCTGAGCGCGCGCGTCAATCGCAGTCCGCCCCGCTCGGCGCCGCCGGGCGGGGTTTTCATTCCCTTCTATATATTCCGCCATGCCCGCCCCGACGCCGTCGGTCTTCCTGATCGACGGGTACGCCCTCATTTACCGCGCGTTTTTCGCGATGATCTCGCGGCCCCTCACCACCCGCCGCGGCGAGAACACGTCCGCCGTCTGGGGTGTGACCAATTTCCTGATCCGCCTCCTGGAAAAGCACCGGCCCGAGTATGTCGCCTGGGTGCACGACATCGGCGAATCGTTCCGCCACCAGCGCTACCCCCTGTACAAGGCGACACGGGAAAAACTGGACGAGCAGCTGCAGCAGGATTTCGACCGCTCGGTGCGCCGCATCACCGAGGTGCTCGACGCGTTCCACATGCCCGTGCTGGGCGTGGAGGGCTTCGAGGCGGACGATGTGATCGGGACGCTCGCGGGCGAGGCGGCGCGCCGCGGCTTGCGGGCGGTGATCGTCTCGGGCGACAAGGACTTCCACCAGCTGGTGGGACCGTCGGTGGTGCTCCTCAACCCCGGCCGCGGCGGCCCGGCGGCGGTGGAAGAACACTGGGTGGACGAATCGAACGCGAGCGAGCGGCTGGGCGTGGCCCCGCAACGCGTCGTCGACTATCTCGCCCTCGTGGGCGACGCCTCCGACAACGTCCCGGGAGTGAAAGGCGTGGGCGAGAAGACCGCCCTCGAGCTGCTCAAGACCTACGGCGATCTCGACGCCGTGCTGGCGCGCGCCGCCGAAGTGCCGGGGAAGCGCGCCCGCGAAGCCCTGCTGGCGCATGCCGAGGAGGCCCGCCTGTCGCGCGAGCTCGTCACGATTCGCCGCGACGTGCCGGTCACGCTCGATCTCGACCGGCTGCGCGTGCGCCCGCCCGACGTCGCCCGCCTGACCGAGCTGTTCATCGAGCTCGAGTTCAAGTCGCTCGTGCCGCGGCTCGAGGCTTTCGTGAAGACAGTCCCTGTCCCGGCACTTCCCGCGGTGGTCGACGCGAGTCCGGCAAGTCCGGCGCCGGCGCAGGCGCAGGTCGTCGCCGACGCCGCGCAGCTCGCCGCCGTGCTCGCGGCGTGCCGCGCCGCGCCCATCGTGGCGGTGGATACGGAAACCACGTCGCTCGACGCGTTGCGCGCCGACCTGGTCGGACTGTCGCTCGCCGTCGCGCCGGACCGCTCCTGGTACCTGCCGTTCGGTCATCGCGCGCCCGACGGCGAGCTGGCTGGCGGCGTGCCGCCCGCCAACCTGCCGCCGCTCGCGAGCGAGCCGCTGCGCGGGCTGCGGGATCTGCTCGCCGACGCGCAGGTGCCGAAGGCCGGCCACAACGTGAAGTACGACTGGCTGGTGCTGCGGCGTGCCGGCGTGGAGCTGGGCGGCGTCGCGTACGATTCGATGCTCGCGAGCTTCGTGCTCGATCCCGGCCGGCGCTCGCACGCGCTCGACGAGCTGGCGCGCGAGCGCTTCAACGTCGAGATGCAGACGTACGCGGGATTGGTGGGCCGCGGGCGGGCCGAGCGGCCCTTCGCCGAGATCCCCGTGGCGGACGCCGCGCGCTACTGCTGCGCCGACACCGAAATGGTGTTGCGGCTGCGCGCGGCGTTCGCGGGCGAGCTGGAGGACCATCGTCTGTTGCCGCTGCTCGAGACCATCGAGCTGCCGCTGGTCGGCGTGCTCGTCGATATGGAATGGCACGGCATGCTCGTGGACCGCGGGCTGCTCGGCGAGATCGGGCGCGGTCTCACCAAGGAGCTGGCTGAGCTGGAGCGCGCGATTTACCAGGCCGCGGGACGCGAGTTCAACATCAACTCCACGCCGCAGCTGCGCACGGTGCTGTTCGAGAAGCTGCAGCTGCCGACCCTCAAGAAGACCAAGACCGGCGCATCCACGGATTTCGAAGTGCTCGAGCAGCTCGCGGCGATGGGGCACGACGTGCCGCGGCTGCTCATCGAGTATCGCGAGCTCACCAAACTGAAGTCGACATACGTGGACGCCCTTCCCGGCTACGTGAATCCGGCCACCGGCCGCGTCCACACCAGCTTCAACCAGGTCGGCGCCAGCACCGGCCGGCTGTCGAGCTCCGATCCCAACCTGCAAAACATCCCCGTCCGCACCGCGCGGGGCGGAGCCATCCGCCGCGCCTTCGTCGCCGCCGACGGGTGCGTGCTGGTGGTCGCCGATTACTCCCAGATCGAGTTGCGCTTGCTGGCGCACCTCTCCGGGGATCCGGCGTTCGTCGAAGCGTTCCAGCAGGGCGGGGACATTCACCGCCAGACCGCGGCGGTGATCTTCGGCGTGCCGCAGGACCAGGTGACGCCCGACATGCGCGCGCGGGCCAAGACCATCAACTTCGCGACGATTTACGGGCAGGGCCCGTTCGCGCTGTCGCGTCAGCTGGGCATTTCCCAGGAAGAGGCGCGCGAATTCATCGCGCAGTACTTCAAGCGCTTCGCCGGGGTGCGCGCCTGGCTCGACCGCACGGTCGCCGAGGCGCGCGAGAAGGGGTACGTCGAGACGCTGTTCGGGCGGCGGCGCTATGTCCCGGAGCTGCGCGACCAAAACTTCAATATCCGGGCGTTCGGCGAGCGCACGGCGACCAACTCACCCCTCCAGGGCTCCGCCGCCGACCTCATCAAAGTGGCCATGATCCGCATCCACGCCGGGCTGCGCGCGGCGCGGCTCGGCACCCGCATGATCCTGCAGGTGCACGACGAGCTCATTTTCGAAGCGCCGGTGTCGGAGCAGGAGGCGGCCACGGAGGTGGCAAAACGCCATATGGAGAGCGCCGCCGAACTGCGGGTCCCGCTGGTCGTAAGTATCGGTGTGGGAAAGAATTGGCTCGACGCAAAGGGGTAAGCACATCTCTTGCAGGATGGAACCCCGGTGCCCATGTTGTGGCGTCGGAGCCCCTTTCTTGTCGCGGGGACCGACGCCTTTTGGCGCCGGAAGGGAGTGGTGGTGCTGAGACAGCGCGGCTTTACGCTGATCGAGCTCTTGATCGTGGTGGTGATCATCGGGATTCTCGCGGCCATCGCGATCCCGAAGTTCGTCAACACGAAAGAGAAGGCGTACATGGCGCAGATGAAGTCCGACCTCCGCAATCTCGCGACGGCGGAGGAGGCCTTCTTTTACGACAGCACGACCTACACCACGAACCTCGCGCTGATGAACAACTTCGCGTCGTCCCCGGCCGTGACGTTGACGGTCAACGAGGCGACGCCGAAGGGCTGGTCGGCCACCGCGGTCCACGCACAGACGCCCCGAAAATGCTACATCTTCTCGGGCGGCGCCGCGCCGGTGGGGACCGCCACGGTCGAGGGTCGCATCGCCTGCTCCTGAGCGAAGTCTGCCGCACGTTTTCGCGCCGCCGTGAGGGGATGTGCCACGCCCTCGACGGCGGCGTTTGGCTTCATCGCCACCGTTTCCACGGCGAGCCGATGGTCCACTTGGTCAGCGCCGACCGCGACCGCCTCCTGGCCGTGGGCGAGGTCCTGGGCATGCAGCCGCGGTGGTTGCAATACAAGCCGCTCAAGGACCCGCGCACGGGCGTGCGCGTGGCGGCGTGGCATTGGGATGTGTGGGGCGCGCGGTTGCAGCGCCTGGAAGACGAGGTACGGCAGCGCTAGGGCTGAACCTCGCCGCGCGGCGCCCGCACTCCCGGCCACCAGTTCCACCGCCCCGCGATGTGCATGATCGCCGGCACCAGCACCATGCGGATCAACGTGGCGTCGAGCAGCACCGCCATGGCGAGGCCGAAGCCGATCAGCTGCACCGCCAGCACCCGCGAGAACGCGAACACGCCGAACACGCAGATCATGATCGCCGCGGCGTAGGTGATGGTGGACGCGGTGCCGGACAAGCCTTCCATGGTAGCGTGGTCGTTGCGGCCCGTCTTGTCGAACACTTCCTTCACCCGCGCGAGCAGGAACACCTCGTAATCCATCGACAGGCCGAACACCGTCGCGAAGACGAGAATCGGCACCACCGCCCAAATCGCTTCGGTGGGGCCGTCGAGCCCGAACAGCTTGGCGCCGTGCCCGTGCTGGAACACGAACACGGTCACGCCGAACGCCGCGCCGACCGACAGACAGTTGAGCAGCACCGCTTTGAGCGGCACGAGCAGCGAGCGGAACGCGATGAACAGCATGATCGCGGTGATGCCGAGAATCAGGCCCACCACCTGCGGCAGCCGCCGCAGCAGGTCTTTCTGCACGTCGACGTTGGCGGCGGCGAACCCGCCCACCAGCACCTGCGCGCCTTGCAAGCCGCGCACGCCGCGCGCCGCCACGCGGCGCGCATGCCGCACGACGTCCATCATGCCGGTGAACGTGACGCTGTCGGCGGGGATCACGTCGATCAACGTCGTGCGCGCGTCGGTCGAGAGATAGGCGTTGAAGAACTCGGGGAACTTGGCGCGCACCGCCTCCGGCGCGCTGTAGAACATCGCGAGCTGCAGGGTCGAGAGCCGCCGGATGGTGGCGATGCCGCGCACGTCTTTGACGCGCGGATCGCGGCGCAGCGAATCGGAGAGGACCTTGAGCCCCAGCAGGCGCGGCCCGACGAACACGCTCTGCCCCTCCGGCAGCACCACCACCACGCGCAGCGGCATGATCACGCCGCTCGCGCCCATCTCGCGCAGCGCGTTCAATCCTTCGCCCGATTCCGATTGCTGCGGGAACCAGTTGCGCGCCGGCAGCCCGATCCGGATCTGCGTCAGCGGCAGGGTCAGCACCGCGATGGCGATGCCGCCGCCGGCGATCGCACGCCACGGCCGGTGCAGGAGAAAGCGCGCCCACCGCTCCCACCCGGTGGGAGCGTGGAACCGGGCCAGCGGGCGGGCCAGCCAGCGCGGGCGGTCGATGTTGCGACCGAGATACGAGAGCACGGCCGGCAGGAACGTCGTGGCGAGCAGCACGGCGATGGCGACGACGAGCAAGCCGCCGATCCCCACCGACCGCGTCTCGGTCATCGGGGTCGTCGTCAGGGCGGCGAACCCCACCACGACCGTCATCCCGGACGTGACCACGGCCGACCCGGCCGTCTCGATGGTGCGGATCGCCGCGTCCACCGGCGACAGACCGCGGTTCATCTCCTCGCGGAACCGCGTCACGATGAGCAGCGAGTAATCGATGCCGACGCCCAGGCCCACCATCGTCGTGATGTTGAGAACGAACACCGACATGTTCTGGAAATGGGCGGCCACGGTCACGAGGCCGAGCGCGATCGTGATCGCCAGAATCCCCACCACCAGCGGCAGCATCGCCGCGATCAGCGCGCCGAACGCCAGCACCAGCACGATGAGCGTGGGCGGCAGCGCCACTTTCTCGCCGTGCTCGGTGTCCTCCGCGCTGATGGTGCGGGTGTCGTGGTCCAGCGCCGGGTTGCCGGTGACCTTCACGTCGAAGCCCTCGGCGTCCGGCACGCCGTCGAGCGCGCCGCGCACCGTGTCGCGCAAATCGGGAATGAATGTCTTGGTGATATCGGCGGTGCGGTCGGGGGCGAGGGCGGCGATCAGGAAGGTGGTGCGGTGGTCGCTCGAGACGAAAGTCGAGTCGCCGAGCGCCTTGGCGGAGACCACCTGGCTGACGTACGACTGGCGCGCCACTGCGGCGGTGAGCGAATCGAGCACGGCCGTGAAACCCGGGGACGTGTAGCGCACCGGCCCGTGCACCACGATGGCGACGTAATCGGCGAACGGGCTGGGAAAGGCATCCCGCAGGATGTGGGAGGCGCGGGCCGACTCGGTCTGCTCCTGGAACGAGCCGCGCACCGACAGGCTGCGCTGGATATGCGCGGCTCGCGGCGCGAACAGCACGGCGAGTGCCGCCCATGCCGCGATGACCGCTCCGCGCCAGCGGATGATCTGCCGCGCGGGTAGCGCGACCACTCAGCGTCCAAGCATATGCGGGCCACAATCATAGGCATGTCGCAAGGCCAAAGCTAGCGGCGCGGCGCCGCGCGTTTGCATATTGCGCGCATGGCCGAGCGCAACGTGTCTCCTCTGGTCGCCGGCGCCGTCGCGGTGCTGGTGCTGGCGGTCGTGTGGGACGCGGTGAGCGGCGTGCGGCGCCCGCCGCCACCGCCGCCGCACACGCTGGCCGTGCCGGAGACCATCGCCGCCCTGGCGGTGCGACACGACAGCTTCGCCGCGCGCACCCCGCCGCCGGTCGACACGACGTCGACGACCAGCTACATGGACCAGCTCGCCCGCTCGGAGACGCGGCGCCGGATCCGCGCCAGCGCGGGCATCGCCTACTTGAGCGACGTGCTCGCCATCTCCACGGACTCGATGCTGCGCCGCTGGGACAACCGCGTGTCCAATCCGGTCCGCGTGTGGCTGCCGCCGGGGACCGCCGCGAATTTTCAGCCGGCGTTTCTCGACGCGGTGCGCAGCGCCTTCGCGCGCTGGGGTGAAGTGGGCGTGCCGGTGCGGTTCGACCTGACCGCCGACTCGACCAACGCCGAGGTGCGGTTCCAATGGCGCGTGCAGTTCGACATCGAGCGCTCGGGCCAGACCGACTTGGTGTGGGATCAGGACGGGCACATCGACTCGGCGACGGTCACACTGGCCACGTTCGACCCCAAAGGCCGTCCGATGACCGCCGCCGACATCCGGGTCGTGGCGATTCACGAGATCGGCCACGTGATCGGCCTCGAGCACTCGCCGGATTCGGCCGACATCATGTTCCCCACCGCGAAAGTCCGCGACCTGTCGAACAAGGACATCCAGACCGCACAGCTCCTGTATCAGTTGTCTCCCGGCAGCATCCGCTGAGCCCGTGAGCCCGCGCCACATCACGTCGTTTCTGGAGCGCAGCGTCCCCGACGGCGGCGCCGCGACACTCGAGCAACAGCTCGATGCGCGCGTGCGCGCCGCGGAGCTGGTGACCGCGCTGCCCGACGGCGCGGTGCGTTGCGTGGCGTGCGGGCACCGCTGTCTGGTGAAGCCGGGGCGGCGCGGCATCTGCAAGGTGCGGTTCAATCGCGCCGGCACGCTGCTCGCGCCCGCGGGCTACGTCGCGGCGCTGCAGTGCGACCCGACCGAGAAGAAGCCGTTCTTCCACGTCTTCCCCGGCTCCGACACGCTCACCTTCGGGATGCTGGGCTGCGACTTCCATTGCGGCTACTGTCAGAACTGGCTCACGTCACAGGCGCTGCGCGACGACGCGGCCGGCGTGTCGCCCACCGACGTCACCGCGGAGGGTCTCGTCGCCTTGGCCCTGCGCCAGGGCGCCAAGCTGGTGGGGTCGTCGTACAACGAGCCGCTGATCACCGCCGAGTGGGCGGTGGAGGTGTTCAAGGCCGCGCGGCCACGGGGACTGCGCACCGCGTTCATTTCCAACGGCAACGCCACGCCCGAGGTGCTCGACTATATCCGGCCGTGGACCGATGCCTACAAGATCGACCTCAAAGCGATGGACGACCGCCGCTACCGCGAGCTGGGCGGCGTGCTGCAGCATGTGCTCGACGCGATCCGCCTGGTGCACGAGCGTGGCTTCTGGCTCGAGGTGGTGACGCTCATCGTGCCGGGCTTCAACGACGACGAGTCGCAGCTCGCGCGCGCGGCGGATCACATCGCCGCGATCTCGCCCGACATTCCCTGGCACGTGACCGCGTTCCACAAGGACTACCGCATGACCGACCCCGACGACACGCCGGCCGCCACGCTGGTGCGCGCATGCGAGATCGGCGCGCGGGCGGGTCTGCGGTTCGTATACGCGGGCAACATTCCCGGCGGTGTGGGGCGGTGGGAGAACACCTATTGCCCCGATTGCGGCGACTTGTTGATCGAGCGCGCGGGCTACGTCATTCGCCGCCAGCGCGTGGGCGCGGACGGCCGCTGCCCGGCGTGCGGCGCACACATCCCCGGCATCTGGTGTTAGCGGTACTCCTGCTGCTGCAGGGCACCGCGCCCCGCTTCGACGCGGCGACGTTCGACCCGCTCGTGACCGCGGGTATCCACCGCGGCGCCTATCCCGGCGCCGTGCTGGTGGTGGGGCGGCACGACGCGATCCTGCTCGCCAAGGGCTACGGGCATTTCACGTGGTCGCCCGCGAGCCGCGCGATGGATCCCGATTCGACGCTGTTCGACCTGGCATCGCTCACCAAGGTCGTGGCGACCACCACCGCGCTGATGCTGCTCGTCGAGCGCGGCCAGGTCGATCTCGACGCGCCGGTGGCGCGCTACATCCCCGGATTCCACACGCCTGCGATCACCGTGCGGCAGCTGCTCACGCATACGTCGGGCCTGCGGGCCGACGTCCCGACGCCCGAGCTGCGCGCGATCCCCGACAGCGCGGCGCTGATGCGGCGGGTGATGGCCGAAACGCCGCGCGTGCCGCCCGGCACGCGGGTCATTTACAGCGACCTGAACGCGATCCTGCTCGGCGAAGTGGTTCGCCGGGTGACGGGCGAGCCGCTCGACGTCTTCGCGGCCCGGGAGATCTTCGCGCCCCTGGGCCTGCATGCGACCCTGTTCCGGCCGCCGGCTCGCCTGCAACCGCGCATCGCCCCGACGGGCGTGTGGCGCGGCCATCCGGTGGCGGGCGTGGTGAACGACGGCAGCGCCTTCAAGCTGCGGGGGGTCTCCGGGAACGCCGGGCTGTTCGCGACGGCGGCCGACATCGCCCGCTTCGCCCAGTTCATGCTGGCGCGCGGCGTGGCGTCCGACGGACACCGTCTGGTCCGCGCGGAGACCGTGCGCCTCTTCACGACCAAGGCGACCGGCTCCGACAGAGAAGCCCGCGCGCTCGGCTGGCAGGCGCTGCCGACCGGCGAGGAGACGTCGAGTGCCGGCACGCTGTTCGGACCGGCGAGCTACGGACACACCGGCTGGACCGGAACGTCCTTGTGGATCGATCCGGATCGCGACCTGTTCGTGCTGTTGTTCACCAACCGCGCGTATGCGCCCCGCGCCCGCAAGCCGTTCACGGTCGTGAAGGAAGTGCGCGCGTCGCTCGCTGATGCCGCGGCCCGCGCAGCTGATGCCCGCTGACCAGCCGACGCTGATCTACGACGGGGAGTGCGGGTTCTGTCGGCGCTCGATGGAGCTGGTGCGGCGCTGGGACGGGGAACACCGGTTGCGCTACGTGCCGTTTCAGGACGAGGCGCAAGTCGCGCGCTTCGGCGTACCACTGCCCGCACTCGCCGCGGCGATGCACCTGGTCCTGCCGGACGGCCGCGTGTATGCGGGTGCCGACGCCGCGCCGGAGATTCTCAAGTTGCTGCCGGGGAAGCGCTGGCTGGCAGCGCCGTTCGCGGTCCCCGGCGTGCTGCCCGTCGCGCGCCGGGTGTATGCGTGGATCGCGCGCCGCCGCCGCTGTCTGGTGCGCGGGCGGCCCGCTGGCTAGAGTTGCTTTGGAGGAGAGAGTCGTGACTGCAACGTTGACGCCTGAGGGGATTCGCACCGCGCTGCGGCAGGTGAAGGATCCCGAGCTGGACTTGAACATCATCGACCTGGGCCTCGTGTACGACGTCGAGGTCGATCAGGGCGAGGTGCGCGTGAAGATGACGCTCACGTCGCCGGGATGCCCCGCCGGCCCGCAGATCGTCCACGATGCGGACCGCACGATCAAGACCCTGGAAGGTGTGAAGGACGTAGACATCGAAATCGTGTGGGAGCCCTACTGGTCCCCTGAAAAGATGGATCCCAAAGTGCGGGCCCTGCTCGGCTTCTAGGGTCGGGGCTTCAGCGCCGCCAGCAGCTCGTCTCCCAGCACATCTACTTGCCAGCGTCGCAGCTCGGGCACCTGCAGCAGCCCGGCACGATTCGCGGGCTTGGCGCGCGCCACTGCTTCGAGCGTGGTGCGGCCGCACAGCACGCCGGGGTCGAGTCCCAGTTTTTCCGCGACGCGCGTCCGCGCCGCCTTGAGGCGTTCCACGGCTTCGTCGAAACCGGGGTCCTTGGGCGCGCGGCGGGTGCGCTCGAGCTGCGGCAGGTCGCGCTCCGGGATGGCGCGCGCGCGCTTCACGGCGTCCCACAACGCGGGGCCATAGCGCCGCGCGAGCGACGCGGGTAGCTCGCGCACGCGGGCCACGGCGTCGGGAGACTCGGGCAGCGCCTTGGCCACGGCCAGCAGGACGTCGGGTCCCACGACCCGGAACGGCGCTTTGTCTTCGTTTTCGGCGATCGATTCGCGCCAGTTGAACAGCTCGCGCAAGGCGGCGAGCTGTCGCGGTGCGAGGGTCTTGGCGCCCTTCACCCGGAGGTAGGCGTCGCTGTCGTCCTCGCCGGGACCCGTCCACCGCAGCCCCTCCAGCCGGACGAATTCCTCCTCCGCCCAGGCGAGCCGCCCTAATTGCTCGAGGCGCGTGCGTAACGCGGCGCGCAGCTCGGGCAGGTGGCGCGTGTCCGCCGCGGCGTATTCGAGCATCCCCGGAGGCAGGGGACGCTGCGACCAATCGGCTTTTTGGTGCGTCTTCGACAGCTTCACGCCGGCATACTTTTCGAGCAGGGAGGCGAGACCGATGGCGGGCTCGCCCGCGAGCTGCGCGGCGATGCGCGTGTCGAACAGATGTTTGGCGTGGAAGCCATAATCGCGGTCGAGAATGCGCAGGTCGTAGTCGGCGTCGTGGAAGATCTTCTCGACCTGCGGGTCGGCGAGCAGCGCGCCGATGGGACTGAGATCGGCGACGGCGAGCGGGTCCACGACAGCCGTCTCCGCGCCGGCCGAGAGCTGGATCAGATAGATGCGGTCGCGATAGCGATGGAAGCTCGCCGCTTCGGTGTCCGCCGCGACCAGCGGCGCGCGGCGGAACCGGGTGACCACGTCCTTGAGCGCCTCGGGCGTCTGGATGAGGTGGTCGGGTGCCGGGGTCACTCCTTCTTGGCGACCTGGTCGAGGCCCGCTGCGATCTCTTCGAGCGCCTTGGCGAGCGTCTTATAGAATTCCGGGTCCGGCGGCTGCGGCGGGCCGCCGAACGGATCGCCCGCGCACTTGCGCGCGAGGCGAGCGGCATGGCGGATATAGTCGGTGGCGACTGACATGATGCCCGATCCGAAGCGGTTGACGCATAAGATAAGGGAGCGGCTGCGCGCCCGCAGTCTCGGCGCGCGCCCGACACCGCTCGCCGCCGCCTCCGCCGCGCTCACCCACGCGGTGGCGCTCGACGCGCTGTGGCTCAAACGGGAAGATGCGATCGGCGGCAACAAGGTCCGTTCGCTCGAGTTTCTACTCGCCCTGGTGCAGCCCGGGGACGTGGTCCTGACTATCGGGGGGACCGGTTCGACCCACTGCCTCGCCACCGCGATTCACGGCCGGGCGCTGGGCTGCCGCGTGGCCCTCGCGCAGTTTCCGCAGCCCGATTCCGATACCGCGCTCGCCACAGCCGCCGTCACCGCGACCTATGCCGACATCCTGTGCCGCTCGCGTACGCACATCGGATTCCCACTGGCGTTGCTCCGCGCGTGGCTGGCGGCGCGACGCTCGGGTCGAGTGGTTCGAGTTCCGGGCGGCGGTGCCTCGGCGCCGGGCGTCGTGGGCCAGCTGCTGGCGGGCCTCGAGCTCGCTGAACAAATGAATGAGCCGCCCCACGCGATTGTCACGCCGCTCGGATCCGGGGGCACGGCCGCGGGCCTCGCGCTCGCCATGGCGACGCTCGGCTGGCCCACGCGGGTCGTCGCCGTGCGCGTCGCGCCGCGTATTGTGGCGAACCGCTGGCACGTCGCCCGGTTGGCGCAGGCGGCGCAGCGATTACTAGTCCATTACGACGTATCACTCACCGCTGACCTCTCACCGCTCACGGTTCTCCACAGGCTCGGTCGCGGCTACGGCCATCCGACTGCCGCGGGCGAGTCGGCCCGTCAACTCGCTGCCGAGCACGGATTGGTGCTCGACTCGACCTACGGGGGCAAGGCGTTTGCGGCGCTGCCCGAGTGTGCGCGGCGCGGATTCCGGCGGGTGGTCTTCTGGCATACGTTTGCTCGGCCCAGCATCCCGGAGCCCGCT
>DATLWA010000352.1:0-2539 GCA_035576905.1 Gemmatimonadales bacterium | reverse complement strand
GCGCGGTCGAGGCGGCGGCCGGCACGAGCGACGGTCCGGTGCCGGTGCAGAGTCTGTGGTATATGGGCGGACCCGCGACGCTGCGCGGCTACGGCGGCGCGGCGGCCGTGGGCCCGTCGTTCTGGCGCGGCCGGGTGGAGCTCGCGAACCGCATGCCCGCGGCGCGGCTGGCGCTGTTCTCCGATCTGGCCTGGGCGGGACCGCGCAACGCCTTCGCGACCAGCCGGCCGCTGGTGGCGGCCGGCGTGGGCGCGAGCTTCCTCGACGGCTTGATCCGCATCGACCTCGCGCGCGCGTTGCGCGTCCCCAAGGGCTGGCGGCTCGAGATCTACTCCGACGCGATTCTCTAACGCCTAGTTGTCGTCGCCACCCTTTTGCCACCGCTGCAGCAGCTCGGCGGCGGCCTGCTTGGTGTCGGCGAACTTCAACCCCGCGCTGATCGCCTGCAGCTTGGGCTGCGCGAGGTCGCGGCGCATCGAGAAGCGAAACGCCTCGAGCGCCCAGCGCCGCACGTAGGGCCGCTCGTCGTCCAGGTGCTTGACCAGCAGGTCGAGCGCGCGCGTGCTGCCGCGGCTCGCCAGCGCCGCCAGCACGTGCGGCGCGAAGCGCTGATCGGCGGCGTGGGCGTCCACCGAATCCACCATCGTCGTGTCGCCCGAGCGGGCGATGGCGCGATAGGCCGCGTTCTGCACGGCATCGCGATACGACGGCGTGCGTAGGGCCAGGAACAGGACGGCGCGGCGGCCGGCGGAATCGGTCTGGGCCAGCGCGGCGACGGCGGCGGCGCGCACGGCGTCGCTCGAGTCACCGGTCCAGGCCTGGCGCGCCAGCGCCGCGGCCGGCGCGCCGCCGACGGTGCCGAGGGCTTCGACGGCGGCGGCGCGGACCTGCGCCGACGTGTCTTTCATGGCGGTCTGCAAGGCAGGGAGGGCCACGGCCACGGGGAACGCGGCGAGCGCGTTGGCCGCCGCCACGCGGGTGAGGAAGTAATCAGCGCCCGTCGCCGCCTGCGCGAGGGCCGCTCCTGCCGCCGCATCTGTGGTGCGCTGGCCGAGCTGCACGATCACCCAATGGCGGTTCCAGAGATCGGGGTCGCGCTTGAGCTGCGTCGCGAGCCACGCGGTGGGCTGGTCGAAGGACAGGCGCTTGAGGATGGCGTTGCCGTCGTCGAAGACCACCATGGTGGGCGCGGACTTGACGTTGCGCACGACGATCGTGTCCTGGCGCTGGCTCAGCAGGCCGCGCGCGGTGACGTCGCCGGAGGCGGTACCGACGCGCACCGTCACGGGCATGCGGAACGCGAGCGGCGTGGTATAGCGCAGACCCGTCGTGCTGTCGGCCTTGGCGGAATCCTGCTGCGTCTGCTGCACCATGAGGGTCACCGTGCCGGCGGTCGAGTCGTATTTCGCGGCGACGGTGAACTCGGGGTAGCCGGCCTGGTAAATCCACTGGTCCCAAAACCAGTCGAGGTTCTCGCCAGTGGCATCGAGCACTGCCTGGCGCAGGTCGTCGGTGGTGGCGTTGTCGTAGGCGTGATCGACCAGGTAGCGGTGCACCGATGCCCAGAACGGCCGCTCGCCCAGGTACTGCTTGAGCATCTTCAGGACGAGGGCGCCCTTGGGATAGATGTTGTTCGAGCCGAGCGACGCCAGCGGCATGCGGCGCTGCTGGTCGATCTGCATGAACTGGTCGTATTCGTCGAGGTAGTAATCCTGCGCCGTGTGGACACCGGCCCGCTGCTCCCAGTACTGGCCCGGCATGAATTCCGCGAAGCCTTCGTTGAGCCACATGTTGGCCCAATTCTCGGTCGTCACGTAATCGCCGAACCACTGATGCGACAGCTCGTGGGGAATGAGGATCCAGGGATACCACGGCCGGTCCTGGTAGTCGCGCGCGGCGGGCAGCCAGTCGACCAGGGTCGTGGCACTCACGTTCTCCATGCCGCCGAAGAAGTCGGCGACGGTGGTCTGGGCGTACTTGGCCCACGGGTAGTTGATGCCCGTGAGGCGCGAGTACGTGTCGATCATGTCGGGCGTGATCTTGAACAGCGGGCGGGCGAGCGCCGAGTCCTCAGGGTAGACGTAGTAGTCCACCGGTACGGTGCGCCACGCGTCGTGGATTTTGACCAGCGGCGCCACGACGAGCGACACGAGGTAGGTGGCGGACGGTCTCTCCTGCCGCCAGTCGACTGTGCGCGAGCCGTCCTTGGCGGTGACGTCGGAGACGAGGCGGCCGTTGGACACGGCGTTCATCCCTTTGGGCACGGTCGCCACGACTTCCCAGGTCATCTTGTCGTTGGGGAAGTCGTAGGTGGGGAACCAGAAGTGATTGTCGTGGTCTTCGCCCTGGCTCCAGATCTGCGGCGGGCGATGGGGCCGGCCTTCGGGATTGATATAGGTGAGGCCCTGGCCGCTCTCCACCACCCCGTGATAGGTGATCGTGAAGCGCGCCGTGTCGCCGTCGGCGATAGGCCTGGGGAGGAACACCACCAGCGTGTCGCCGTGCCGCGCGGTGCGCAGGGTGGCGCCCCCCGCGCCGG